>NZ_ML122564.1:0-54315 GCF_003844195.1 Rummeliibacillus sp. TYF005 | reverse complement strand
TTTGACAACCCCAACAATTAGTATAGAACCAAAGTAATCGATAAAATTGAGCGCAAGACAAAACAAGAAAATCGTCAAGTTTCTATTGTTATTCCTCAATTTATACCTAAGAAAGGTTGGCATAATATATTGCATAACCAATCGAGTCTGTTAATACGAACATCCTTATTATATCGAAAAGACGTTGTATTAATCACAGTACCATATCATCTAAAAAAATAAATGGATGATGCTGAGTTAATAATCGTGTGTTTTTTAGAAATTAGGGAATAGTAACATTATGAAATCTGCTTTATGCAGTAATTAGACTATAGAAATGCTAATACGTAAAGGAGTGAGATTCCAATGAGGGTATTTGTGTTTTATTTTGGATTAATCTTATTAGTATTAGGATTAGCACATCCACTAGGAATAGTGGATTCTGACATATTTAAATATATTCTTTACGTTGGGATTATTGCTTTTGGAGTTGGTGTCTTGCTGTTACCTAATAAGGAATATAAGTGAATGAATTTTGGAAAGAGCTCCATCTTTGAAAAGCGTCGGTATGAGGTGACAAGATGTTCGCGAGATTTGAAGAGATTGAAGGTTTTATCGTAAAAGGATACGCAATTATAAACGGTCAAAAAGAAGACCTACCAATTCAATGGAAGAAACTTGAGGCAGAATTAAAAAAATCAAATATTCACCCGAAAATTAAATATGGCGTATATATATCAATGGACGACGAAGGTTATCATTATATAGCAGGAATAGTATCTAATGCCGCAAAAGGATTGAGTGATACAGACCAAGTATTAGTTGCGGCAGGACGGTATCTTGTCGGCATAGTAGAGAATGGTGTTGAAGGAATCCCAGCAAGCATTGAAGCATTATTGAATGTTAAGGGGATTAAATTCCGACATGCGCCATGCTTTGAAAAGTTTCATGAAAAAGATGGAACAGAGAAAAGTGAAATTGAAATTTGGATACCAATTGAATAATTATTGATTCTTGAAATAAAAGCCACAGTATACCTCTGTGGTTTTTATTTTTGAATGCAATTCTGTTAATCTATCTTAAAAGGATATTATTTTGATTAATGGGAGGGAATATATTTGGCAAATAAGGATAAGTCGTACAATCTTTCTTTTGAAAAAGTGATGAATTTTAGAGATATGGGTGGCTATGAGACCAGTGATGGAAGGAGAGTAAAGAAGGGGATATTTTATCGTTCAGGTGATTTGTCTAGAATGACCGATAAAGATAAAGCCCTTTTAGAATCATTAGGCATTCGCACAATTTTTGATTATCGAGATGATGATGAAGCTATTGCAAAGCCCGATCCGACGTTTAAAGATGTGGCCAATATTCGTATTCCTGCGAAGAGAAATGATGGAATTAAAATGCCATCGGTTACATTAAAGGATATAGATAACAAAAAGTTTTTAGAGCGTATCAATGCAGATATTTTCACTGAGATGTATAGTCAATTAGCCTTTAACAATCCTTCTTATCAAAAACTAATAGAGATTATTCAAGAGCCAGACCGGCTTGGGATTTTACATCATTGTGCTGCAGGAAAAGATCGTACAGGAGTAGGAGGGGCATTAATATTATTGGCGTTGGGTGTTCCACGAAATCTAATATTAGCCGATTATCTATTGACAAATGATTATATGAAACCAATGAGAGATGCAATGATACCGATATTAACTAAGCATTTAAATGAAACAGAAATGCGTCGATTTGGAGATATCATGAGTGCGAAAGAAAGATATTTGGAAGCAGTATTTCAAGCCATTGATGAAAAATATGGAGATGAAAATCGTTTCTTTGAAGAAGAATATGGCTTGGATTTTTCGAAACGCCAAAAGTTGCAACATTATTACCTTGAATAAGACAACTTAAATTTTAAATATTTTATATTTTCTAAAAGTGTTATGATATATCTAATAATTTGGATTTAGGAAGGATTTATGAGATTGAATATAAATGCAATGTTGAAGATGACACTCGCAATGGCCATATTCGGATCTATCGGATTTTTCACAGTGAATACAGGTATCCCGGCAGAAGAATTGGTTTTCATACGATGTATTTGTGCGACGTTATTTCTATCTGGGGTGTGGTTCTTTACCGGTAGTTATAAAACGGAAAAGTGGTCGCGTAAAGAAGTTTTACAAACGATGTTATGTGGCGTTTTTTTAGTTATGAATTGGGTTTTTTTATTTAAAGCATTCAATGAAATGTCGATATCAGTCGCTATTTCTATTTACAATTTAGCACCTATTTTTGTACTGATTTTAGGTAGTTTATTCTTGAAAGAGAAGATGTCAGTAGGTTCTGCAATTGCCGTAGCTGTTTGTTTTTTAGGAAGTATATTCATCATAGGGATAGAACAGTTTACATCGATTGAAACATTCTTTAATTCAGGCTTTGTATGGGCGATTCTATCAGCTTTTTGTTATGCAATGACGATGATAGTTGGTAAAGGAATTACACATTTAAGTGCATATGCGATGACTTTTATTCAGACGATTATTGGTATTGTAATGTTATTGCCTTTTATGGATTTTTCAGTTTTCGATGGGCTAACTAAATGGAATTGGTTTTATATTTTAGGAACGGGATTGATACATACAGGTATAGTATATTATCTATTCTTTGATAGCTTACGTAATTTGCCGACAGTTATTACTTCGGCGTTAGTATTTGTGGATCCTGTTGTTGCTATTTTACTTGATATTTTAATATTGGATTTTAGACCTACCATGTGGCAAACACTTGGAATTGTATTCATATTCGGAGGTATTATTTTTACTTTATGGAAGCCAAACCGAACTGCTTTAGAATAATTAGGACACTTAGCTTTTCCTTAAGTGTCCTAATTATTTAAACTTCTTTAACCATTAATACATGTTCAATACCTGCATCAAGGAAGATACCAGACTTAACTTCATATCCTAATTTTTCATAAAAACCTTGAGCTTGTAACTGTCCGTCAAGTTTTACTTTAGAGGCACCAAGTTTCTTGGCCTTATCTTCTAATGCTTGAATGATGATACGACCGACTCCATGTGAACGATATTCTTTAAGTACAGCCACACGTTGCAGTTTACCAATACCGTCAACAAGTCTAACTCGTCCAGTGCCAATTGCTTGGTTTTCATCTGTTGTAACAAGAAAGTGATAGCATTCCCCACCAAGATGATCGTAAGAATCGATTTCTTCTTCTTTAGGGACCTTTTGTTCTTCTACAAATACCTTCATGCGAATTTTAAACTCTCTTTGTAAATCCTCTTGAGTTGTAATTTCAAAAACTTTCATGAAATTCCCTCTTTCTTCTGATATTCAATAACAGGTCTATAATATTGCATATTATATATGAAAAATGTTTGAAAGTAGAGTAATAGATATACGTCTTTATGAAATAAGTTTTAAACCGATTGCTGCAAATAAAATCATACAGATGAACATAATACGTTTCCATTCTTTTGATTCTCCAAAGAATAACATTCCGATTATCGCACCACCTGAAGTACCAATACCAGTCCAAATAGCGTATGCAGTGCCCATAGGAATAGTTTTCATCGCAAAAGACAATAGCATAAGACTTAAACCAAAGCTAACAATCAAAAATATAATAGTAGAGAGAGTTCGTTTTTCTTGCCAGCGATTCATCATAGCTACACCAAAAACTTCTCCCAAACCGGCAATGATAATAGCCAACCAAGCCATTAGACTTCACCTTCCTTTTGGCCTTTTGTAGTGATTGCTTTCAAGCCAATAACACCCGTCAATAAAAGTATTAATAGTAAGACCTTTGCTAAGCTGATTGATTCCCCAAAAAAGAGAATACCTACGATGACTGTGCCTGCAGTCCCGAGACCTGTAAAGACGGTATAGACCGTTCCGACAGGTAAAAATCGACCGGCAAGCAACAAAAGATAGAAAGTGAAAACTACAGCAAAAGCAGTTCCTCCCCAAGCCCAAACGTTATGGGAGTGTTTTAAACCAACTACCCATAAAATTTCAAATAATACAGCTAGTAGTACAATCAACCATTGTTTTTTCATCTTTTACCATTCCTTCCTACATAAAAAAAGCCTAAGAGAAAACTGAACGAATCAGTAATCTCCCAGGCTTTTATCCTTCCGTGGCATAGCATATATGCTATGTGATTTCTCTTGGACCAGACCAAGCAGTGCTTACGGAACCCTAGAAATCATTGTGTTATTAAGTTGATATTATCTTAGCAAATGAGACGATTTGTTTCAACAAAACTCTCTTTGATATTGTGGTGGTGATACTTATTTAACTAAATTAATATTATATTCTTCGAACCAGAGATGAGTCTGTATTAAATAGGCAAGTAATTGTGGACCTGTCATTAATTGACCAAACCATGGTGCGGAAAAAGATGCTCCACCTGATTCAATAAGCGAATCTAATTGTTCTTTGTTAAAGAATTCGAGAAGTACGGAGTTTTTGTCCTCTAAAATAGAAGAAAGCCATTTTCCTACTCCTTCTGTATATGCAGGATTATGTGTTTTTGGATATGGATTTTTTTTGCGATAAAGTACTTCAGACGGTAATATATCCTCCATTGCTTTTCTAAGGACACCTTTCTCCATATTTCCGCAATTTTTGATTTCCCAGGGAATATTCCACACATATTCGACAAGATGGTGATCAGCAAAAGGCACACGTACTTCAAGCCCTGCACGCATAGTCGTACGATCTTTTCGGTCCAATAGAGTAGGCATAAACCAAGTCATATTCAAGTAAAACAATTCTCTTCTTTTTGCATCAGCAAGCGATTCATTTTCTAGAATAGGTGTTTCTTTTCTAGCTGTTTCATAGGCTTGTTGTACATAATCTTCAATATTCAATTTTTGACGCCACTCAGGTCTTAGTAACTCAATCCGCTCTTTTGTAGATCGCATCCAAGGGAATCCTTCTGTTTCTTTAGCAAAAAACCAAGGGTATCCACCGAAAATTTCATCTGCGCATTCACCAGATAAGCTTACTTTAAAGTTCTTTTTAATTTGTTTACTAAACCATAGTAAAGATGAATCGATATCGGCCATTCCAGGCATATCTTTTGCATAAACGGATTCTGTAAGTTCTTTGATCAAAGTTTCTTGTAAGATGACTTCAGAGTGATGAATTGTTTGGAAAGTTTCAGACATTTTGTTAATCCAGAAAGTATCATCTGATCGTTGAAAATCATTAGCTTTGAAAAATTGTGCATTGTCTTCGTAGTTAATAGAATAAGTATGGAGGGGTGATTTGTCCGTTCCTTTGAACTTATTTGCAGCGATTGCAGTGATAATACTTGAATCGAGGCCACCAGATAGCAATGTACAAATTGGTACATCTGATACTAGCTGTCGTTCGACAGCATCTACAACTAAATGGCGTACCTTTTCGACAGTTTCATCAAAAGTATCTTCATGGACTTTACTTGTAACATTCCAATAACGATTTATTTTTAGACCATTTACGTCATATTTTAGGAAATGTCCTGGACGTAGCTCTTTAATATGTTTGTAGATAGTTTTACCAGGTGTGTGGGAAGGACCTACGCCAAATAGTTCAGCTAATCCTTCATAACCAACAGTCGCGGGGATATCCGGGTGGGCAAGTAATGCTTTTATCTCCGAGGCAAATAATAATTGATGTTGTATGTCACTGTAATATAGAGGCTTTACACCTAGTCGGTCACGTACTAAAAATAAACTTTTTTCTGTAGAGTCCCATATACCAAAGGCGAAAATACCGTTAATCTTATCTACGCATTCTTCGCGCCATTCGATATATGAAACGAGTAACACTTCCGTATCAGAAGTTGTTTGAAAATGATAGCCTCTTTGGATCAATTCATTTCGTAAATCATCTGTGTTATACAGTTCACCATTATACGTAATGGTATAATGATGACCGCTTTTTTCATAAGTCATTGGCTGCTTTCCACCTTCAAGATCGATGATGGCTAAACGTTGATGACCAAATGCAATTGGTCCATCACACCAAATGCCATCTGCATCAGGGCCCCTTTTTTGTAGTGTGTTTGTCATTGTATGTAATAAGGGTAATTGTGTTGTTAAGTCTTTTTTTAAATCACACCAACCAGTAATTCCGCACATATGATCACATCCTTAAATCTTATTGATTTTTCATTCTGCATTATATGTAAAAATCATTAAAAGTGGCATAAAAATTAGAGGATGTTTGGAAATTTATGAAGAAGCATTTTTGGCACGAATGAAAAAAATCAGTTAATATAGAATAGTTGTAGATAAAGATTGAAAGGAAGTAGATTATGAGTAACAATCGTAATCAACAAATAGAGGAGATTAGTACAGCAAAGCTGATGTGGCAATTAACGCGTCCGCATACTTTAACGGCAACATTTTCGCCTGTAATTTTGGGGACAGTACTTGCAATGTTTGATGTCCAAATCAACTGGATATTATTTATTGCTATGCTTGTATGCTGTCTATGCCTCCAAATTGCAACCAACTTATTTAACGAATACTACGATTTTAAACGAGGATTAGATACAGCTGAATCTGTTGGAATTGGTGGGGCATTAGTACGACATGGCACAAAACCTCAAACCGTATTAAATTTTGCCTTACTATTATATGCAATTGCTGTTATTCTTGGCATTTATATTTGTATGAGTAGTAGTTGGTGGCTTGTAGCTATTGGCGTAGTAGGGATGGCAATTGGTTACTTGTATACTGGAGGACCGTATCCGATTGCATATACTCCATTTGGTGAATTATTCGCTGGCCTTAGTATGGGATTTGCATTTGTATTAATATCTTATTTTATCCAAGCTGGAAGTATTAGCATGACAAGCCTTCTTGTATCGATTCCGGTCGGTATTTTAGTAGGCGGTATCAATATGTCTAATAATATTCGAGATATAAAAGAGGATACTCTCGGTGGTAGAAAAACTTTAGCGATTCTTGTAGGTAGAGAAAATGCTATTAATCTATTAGGACTATCTTTTGTGATTGCATATGCATGGATGGTTGTTTTAATCATAATGGGAATTGTAAGTCCATGGCTACTGGTGGTATTTATCAGTATTCCTAAGCCTATCACTGCTATTAAAAGCTTTAAAGAGGGAGAAAAAGAACCAGCGAAATTAGGACTTGCTATGAAGTCAACGGCAATGACAAACACATTTTATGGTTTATTATCTTCAGTAGGTCTAATTTTAAGTTACTTTTTTGCATAAAAATTGGTGGATTTCTTTAAACGCTTTCATGTAGTAAAAATAAGAACTTTTTTGAAGTATGTACTTTTAAATTCGTCGAGTATTCGGCGAATTTTTTTCATATTCGATAGCGTAGTAGGATAGGATACGATACACACATTGTTTCAAAATTCAATAAAGAAAGAAAGGCGATGACATGGAACAAGTAATGAAAAGAAACGGTTCTAAAGAAAAATTAAGCTTATTCCATTTAACATGGCCCATTTTTTTAGAAGTATTTTTATTTACATTGATGGGTGTAGCAGATACATTCATGCTTAGTGCTTTAGCAGATGATGCAGTGGCAGGTGTAGGTGCGGCCAATCAATTTATTCATATAACAATATTAATATTAGAAGTGATTGGTAACGGTGCGTCGATTGTGGTGGCACAATATTTAGGTTCTAAAAGATACGAAGAGGTTCCCAAGATTGCAGCTGTTGCTATTTCGATGAATCTTGTTATTGGATTGGTATTAAGTACATTTTTTGTGCTCTTTTCAAAGCAAATGATGCTTGCCATGAATTTGCAAGGTGATGTACTGACTTATGCAGATAAATATCTAGCAATTATTGGTGGTGGAATATTCCTACAGGCATTGATCAATGCAGCAGCAGCCATTGTACGTGTACATGGTTGGACTAGGCAAACGATGTATGTATCTGTAGCGATGAATGTACTACATATTGTCGGAAACTATATTTTAATCTTCGGGAAATTTGGTTTTCCTGAATTGGGTGTTCAGGGTGCAGCAATTTCTTCAGTTATTAGTCGTGTCATCGCACTTGCGATTTTCTTCTGGTTACTGTATCAGGCTCTAGAATTTCGAATTGACTTCAAATATTATTTAGCTTTACCAAAGGAATATATTAAGAAAATCTTGGCGATTGGAATTCCTTCTGCTCTTGAGCAAGTGCTCTATCAGGGATGTCAAATTACGTTCTTATATTATGTTACTTTTTTAGGTTCAGAAGCATTAGCTGCTCGACAATATGCTTATAATATTTCGATGTTTACATATCTATTTGCTATGGCAATTGGTTCTGGTACAGCAATTATTGTTGGCCGGTATGTTGGAGCCAATCGAAAAGATGATGCTTATGAACAACTATGGACTAGTGTGAAATGGGCAATTTCTTTTACTCTCGTGATGGTAGTTTTTGTTATGATTTTCAGGTACCCATTGATGAGAATATTCACAGACAATCCTGAAGTGATTAAAATCGGGACTTCTGTTTTGCTTTTAAGTGTTTTACTGGAGACAGGGAGAACATTTAATATTACTATTATTAACACGTTGCGAGCAGCGGGAGATGCAAAATATCCGGTTGTGATTGGCTTCTTCTCAATGGTGTGTATGAGTTTAACATTGGGTTACTTCTTAGTCTTCCATTTGCATCTAGGTCTTGTTGGAGTTTGGCTTGCGATTGCTGCAGATGAGTGGTGCCGTGCTATACTTGTATTCTTTAGGTGGAAGAGCCGCAAGTGGGAACGTTATGCACTTGTATCGCCAAACAAAGTGGAACACTAGTAGAAAGTACTTCATCGATATCTAAAAGATATGTCTACAAAGAAAAGTAAGTTATATACTAATGAAAGAGAAGTTTAAACGAGGTGTTTTCATGGGATTATCGAGAAAGGTAGCAAGTGCAAATTATATGAGAGAACAACAAGCAATCTTTGCTTGTCCTGTTTGCCATGAGAAAATGGAAGTGACTGACGAATGTGTAGTGACATGTGAAAATCATCATACATTTGATATCGCAAAACAAGGATATGTAAATTTTATGACGCACGCCGCTACATCCATGTACGGCAAAGATTTGTTTGAAGCACGAAAGCAAATTATAGGAAGCGGTCTTTATGCACCTTTACATCAAGCTATAGTAGAATTATTACTAACATTTAAACAAGATATCAAAGTTCTAGATACTGGTTGTGGTGAGGGTTCTCATTTAGCAAAGATTAAACAAAAGTTTGAAGATGCAATAGGTCTGCAAATGGTCTCAGCAGGAATTGATATTGCAAAAGAAGGTATTATTACTGCTGGAAGAAACTATGAAGAGATGATTTGGTGTGTAGGAGATTTAGCAAAAAGCCCATTCCAAAAGTCTAGCTTTGATGTGATCTTAAATATTTTATCCCCAGCAAATTATAAGGAATTCCGACGGCTTTTAAGTCCCAATGGCTGTGTGGTAAAAGTAGTACCGCAAAGTGGATATCTTCACCAACTACGTGAATTGTTTTTTGCTGATTCAGATAAAGAGTCTTATTCAAACAATCATACAGTAGAACGATTTAAAGAAAACTTTAGTAACGTTACTGTGCAAAGAATTACTCAAACAGTCGCCATCAATGAAGAGCTTGTACCTATGTTATTGCACATGACGCCAATGGGGTGGCACCAAGTAGCTGATATTGATCAGACTAAAGTTAAAGAAATCACGATTGATTTAGATATACTAATTGGTAAAGTATAAATAAAAAGTCCACAAAAGAATTACGCTTTTGTGGGCTTTTTTCGTATGAGCTTTCTAATAAATATAAAGATTACTATAAATGTAATAGCACCCGAAGTATCTAACAAAACATCTTGAAAAGAGGCTGATCTACCTGAGGTGAAATATTGATGTGTTTCATCCATTATTGCAAATAGAAATGACATTAATATAGAAATAAGTATTCGTTGTTTGAAGTTGGATAGTGCTAGTAAAATGGCTATTCCGATTGCACCAAATGTAACGAAATGTGCTGCTTTTCGAATTAGAAATTCTAAAAAGTAATAGTAGCCTCTTGATTCTACAGAGATTTCCATCCCGTAATAATGAAAATGTAATTTTGATAGAAGTGGTTCAAGGGGTTTACTTGGAAAATATGTTTCTAATGTAGGAACAATAGATTGTTGCTCATACGTTTGACTTGATGAGATAAAAATAACCAACAATAAAATGATTAAAGGAATAAATTTTTTCATAAATAAACCGTACCACACATACGCAAAGTTTTCATTGATTATTTAGTAAAAGTAAAGGTTCTATAAGTAAATCTTTCTAATAATTTAAGGGTAGAAAAAGGGTTATTTGCCATGAGGTCGGGTTGTAACTCCATCAATCAGTAACTTTTGATAATGAAAGAAACATGTTATGCTTATACAGCACTTAAAAATAAAGGACGTGTTAAAATGCCAGGACGTAATGATCCATGTCCATGCGGTAGTGGTAAAAAGTACAAAAAATGCTGTGCCTTAAAAGAAGCAGTTACAGTTGAAGAGGTATATGCAGAAGAACTTGAACGGGTTTTACAGACATTCTATGATGTCTATCCGTTAAGAAAAGACTACAGAGCTTACGGTGAAGTTGCAGATAAATGGCAAAAGGCTGTTGGAGCATATTTAGTGGAAGATATGATTGAAGCAGTTGCAATGGATGCTTTCTTTTTCCATGAAAGAACCGATATTTGGACAGGCTATTTACAAAAGACAAAAAAAGAAACTGTAAGACCATCGACATTAGCAGTACTTAATACTTGGGATCATCCAACGATGATGGTTGCTAAAGTTATTGATGTAGAAGAAGAGTATATGGTTGTACAAAATATTTTAACAGATGAAGTGGTTCACTTACGTCGTGAAGGTGATAAGCCGATTCCTGTTGATGTTCATGTATTCTGCTTTAAATTACCAGATGGTTCAAACAAAGAAAGCCATTACTTAGCTGTATCTAGTATGATTTTCTTCCCAAAAGATCATCAGGAAGTATTCGAAAAACTAGCTACTGAATATAAAGAACAGCATCAATTAGACGAAGAAGGATTCTGGAAAGACCATTCACTAAGTTTCTGGAAAGACCTAGGTGAGCACGGATTTGAAGGCGGAGAATTTACTGATTTTGAGGCGGATGTGTTCTTGAAAGTTCTTGAATTTTTAGAAGCACATAATCGGAATCCAAAAGAAATAGTAGAAGTTGTGGAAGATTATGTTGTGGAACGACAACCGAAAGCACGTAAAGCAGTTGCAATTGCAGCAGGTGCTATTCGCTTTGGAGGAGAAGTTGGATTGTTTGAACCCTTAGAAATCACGGTCAAAGACTTAGCTGAAGAATTCGGTGTTTCCACTTCTTCATTGAACAAATATTATAATGAATTAAAAGAATACTACGCTGAAAAAAGGGCTTAATTTTAATCATCTAAAAACGTAAGAATGCTAATGGGCTATTCTTACGTTTTTTTCTTTTGTTCAATTTAATGGATGTAAAAAAGTTCCTAATAAAAAATTCTACTTAAATTCTCTTAAAATCAATAAATATCTATTTAATGTATTGATTTTATATTTGTTAAAATATATTATAAATATGAATGACCATTCATTTTTAGGGAGTTTTGTCACTAGTATTAGGGGATTACTAGTTTAAAGGGGGAGAATGATATGAATTTTTCGTATTCAAACAAAGTGGTTGCACTCCAAGAAAAACTAACAGCATTTATGGAGGAGTATGTATATCCAAATGAGGTTGTATATGCAGAACAATTGAAACAACAAGAGACTGGGTTTTCTAGTATCCCACCAATTATGGAGGAGCTAAAGAAAAAAGCACAAGAGCAAGGATTATGGAATTTATTTTTACCAGATAGTGAATATGGTGCAGGATTAACGAATTTGGAATATGCTCCACTTTGTGAAATTATGGGGCGTTCACTTATTGCACCAGAAATTTTCAACTGTAATGCTCCTGATACAGGCAATATGGAAGTATTAGAACGTTATGGTACAGCACAGCAAAAGAAACAATGGCTTGAACCTCTATTAAGAGGGGAAATACGCTCTTGTTTTGCGATGACAGAACCAGCAGTTGCTTCAAGTGATGCAACGAATATTGAGGCAAGTATTGAACGAGATGGTGATGAATATATATTAAATGGTCATAAGTGGTGGACTACAGGAGGTGGAGATCCGCGTTGTAAAGTTGCTATTTTCATGGGAAAACATAAAGGGACAACTGCCCCGCTTCATGAGCAACAATCGATGATACTAGTTCCCATGGATACACCGGGGGTCAAAGTTGAACGGATGTTATCGGTATTTGGCTATGACCATGCGCCTGAAGGTCATGCAGAAATAACATTTACGGATGTACGTGTACCGTTAGAAAATATTCTATGGGGAGAAGGTAAAGGCTTTGCTATTGCTCAAGGTCGCCTAGGTCCAGGGAGAATACATCATTGTATGCGATTAATAGGTGCTGCTGAGCGTGCACTTGAAGAAATGTGTATTCGTGTACAAGAACGGACGGCATTTCACCGTAAGTTGAGCGAGCAAGGTGTTATGCGTGAAAGAATTGCGGAATCTCGAATTGATATTGAACAAGCGCGATTACTAACATTAAAGGCCGCTTATATGATGGATACAGTGGGCAATAGAGAAGCAAAGGCTGAGATTGCCATGATTAAAGTAACAGCTCCCAATATGGCTTTACGTGTAATTGACCGAGCTATTCAAGCATTTGGTGCTGCAGGTATAAGTTCTGATTTTACATTAGCTACGCAATGGGCAAATTCTCGTACATTACGCTTGGCTGATGGACCAGATGAAGTACATCGCAATCAGATTGCAAAAATGGAGCTAAAAAAACATCAACCAAAAGTAAAGGAGAGAGTGTGATGACTGTATTCGACTTGTTTAATCTACGAGGAAAAACGGCAATTGTGACAGGTGGAGGCCAAGGGTTAGGCGCACAAATTGCTGAAGGTTTTGCAGAAGCAGGAGCAAATGTAGTTCTTTGTTCTCGCAAACAGGAAACTTGCGTGGAAAAGGCACAAGAGCTAACGTCACTTGGTGTTGAAGCAATAGGCTTAGCATGTGATGTGACAAAGCAAGAGGATGTTGAAAAATTAGTAGAAAAAGTCATCCAACAATTTGGTCGTATTGATATTCTAGTAAATAATAGTGGAGCAACTTGGGGAACACCAGCAGTTGATATGCCTGTGGAGGCTTGGAAAAAAGTTATTGATGTAAATTTAACAGGGACTTTTTTAATGAGCCAAGCAGTTGGTCGTGAAATGATTAAACAACAATCAGGTAAAATCATTAACGTTTCATCTGTCGCTGGACTAAACGGTACTCATCCAGATTTTTTAGACACGGTAGGCTACAATGCAAGTAAAGGAGCCGTAATAACGTTAACAAAAGATTTAGCTGCAAAGTGGGGACAGTACAATATTAATGTAAATGCAATTGCGCCTGGATTCTTCCCGACGAAAATGTCGAAAGTTGTGATTGAAAGAGGACAAGATTATATTATGAAGGCCACACCTTTAGCAAGGCTAGGATCAGATGAAGATTTAAAAGGTGTAGCAGTATTTCTGGCATCCAAGGCTTCAGATTATGTAACGGGTGATATTATTCGAGTTGATGGTGGGATGACCGCGGTAATATAAGGGGGATAAGCATGTCTGAGACAATTATTGTTCGTGAGGGTGAAGAATTAGATTCTGCTAGATTATATCAGTTTTTGCAAGAGTCAATTGAAAACTTACCAAAAGAACCGATCGAAATTCTCCAGTTTGGAGCCGGTCACTCGAATTTAACTTATGATTTGAAAATAGGTTCATGGGAGGCTGTACTTAGACGGCCGCCACTTGGTCCTGTAGCGGCAAAGGCTCATGATATGGAAAGGGAGTTCCGAGTTTTAGAATCGATACATCAAGTATTTCCGACATGTCCAAAACCACTTGTTTTTACAGCAGATAAGACCATTATTGGAAGTCCGTTTTTTGTGATGGAAAGACGTCATGGGATTGTTTTGGATACAGATTTCCCTATAGGCACAGCTGATGAAGCAAAAAAAGCTCAGCTAGTCTCTGATATAATGGTCGATAAACTTGTTCAATTACACTCAATTGATTACAGAAAAACGGCTTTAGTAGATATGGTAAAGCCAGAAGGTTTTATGGAACGTCAAGTGCAGGGTTGGATTGGCCGATACGAATCAGCAAAAATTGAAGATATTCAAGAAGTCGTGGAAGTTACAGAGTGGCTTCGAAATCGTATACCGCAATCTGGCGAATCTACGATTATTCATTATGATTATAAATTGAATAATGCTATGTTTTCAGAGGATTATCAAGAAATGGTAGGACTTTTTGATTGGGAAATGACCACAGTTGGAGATCCGTTAGCAGATTTAGGTGCAGCACTTAGTTATTGGATGCAACCAGATGATCCTAAAATGATGTTGTATGGGTTGGGAGAGCCTCCAATTACGACGCAAGAAGGCTTTTATACGAGACAACAGTTTATAGAACGCTATGCCGAAAAGAGTGGAAGGGATGTATCGAATATACATTATTATTTGACATTTGCCTATTTCAAGTTAGCGGTTATTTGTCAGCAAATATACTTCCGATATTTTAAAGGGCAAACTAAAGATAAGCGCTTTGCTCATATGGGTGAATTTGCAAAAGTACTAATTTTGCAAGCTTTAGCAAGTACAAAAAAATAAGTAGCTTGGGAAATTCTAAAGGTAGACGCTGTTATATGTCTGCCTTTATTTTTTTAAAAAGAATATTTAGAATTTTTAGTACAATCATGTTAAAATAAAGCAACTTAGAATTTATGAAGGAGTAATTTTGATGGCTGGACATAGTGTGCGGGGAAAGTATTATCCATTATATGAATACCTATTACAACAGGAAGAAAATCATATAGTACTTACATTTGATGAAATTGAAGAAATTTTACATGCGAAATTACCAAGATCTGCTTATAAGTATCAAGCTTGGTGGGGGAATACAAAGAGTGGTACTTATGTTCAAGCGGCCGCTTGGATTGAAGCTGGTTTTCGTGTAGATGCCATACAATATGGTCGTTGCATTGAGTTTGTAAAAGTATCGAAGGAAATTTTAACAAAGAAGAAGAATAAGATTATTAGAGAAGCGCTTATTTCAAAGACAATCCCTACAGAAGACCCTAAGGAAAGTGAATCCTTATGTAAAATTGCGGAGAAGTTGGATGCTGCTCAGCAATTTTTTGAGGAAAATCGCTATCGTCATTTTGCAGAGGAATCTTTGCTGTCTCAATTTGAAGTGTTTTGTGAATGTCGCCGGCTTTTTAGAAAGGTAGAAAAGGATGTTAACTATTTAGCAACACAATTGATGCAGGAATTTTTACTTAAAAAGCATCATTTAAAATTAGGTTACTCTCAAGTTAAACAACAAGATGAATTTACTTTTATGCTTGAAGAGCTAGCGCCAACTGGAGAGAAAATTGCAGCCGTTTTAAAGACCACTCCACCCGCTTCATCTTCCGATTTTACACCCAGTCAACGTAGTATGTTCTTCCAGGATTGTCATTTGCTAAGCAGAACAAATGCAACAACACAATTTTATTTTGTGACAGATGAATTGGTTTTTAATATTATAGAAAACAAGTACAAACAGTATCTTGGTTATATTCAGCTTATATTACTGCCAAAAGTGATTGATGACAAATATTCTCTTCATGCTTGATGAATATTGATGATTCATACAACAAGTAATACTATTAGTTTAAAAGTTAAAGGGAAGAGGTGCATCACAATGTTTAAAGGGTTACCACTTTATATCGTTTTGATAGCTATTGGTTCTCTTAGTATTACTTTTGCGGTGACAAAGGATATACCGCTTAGTACGCAGTGGGCTTTGCTAATTGGGGGTACTTTATTAAATATAATAAGTTTAATTGCACTAATGGTCTTTCTTTCAAAAACGGATAGTGAAGCTACAAAATCAAAATACAAATAAGCTTTTTCTTAAAAAACAGTGATCCATGAATCTATCCACCCACAGTAGACATATTAAAGGATTTATCACTATTTTCTCCAGTGAAATCGCATCAAGTTATCTACATAAATTATAATTGATGCTCGAAATTATACCATTTTTACTTCTCTAACTTAAAATAATTGAAAAAACAAATTATTTTTAGACAAATTTTGTACATTGGGTACACATTTTAAAAATTTAGATTACAATATAAATTAGGGAAGTAGAGAATAGATTCAATATTAGGTCGTCTATTTTTGATATTAATAAGTATGTGAAATGTATGTTAAGTAAGCGAGAATATAGTAGACAGGATGGTTTGCTATATTTCTTAAGAATTTGTATAGATTTGCAGGACTATTTGTTGTAAAGCTTTTAGGTTTATTTAATAAGTTAAAAGTTTATAACAAGAATAATCTGCCAGCAGAGGGTGGCTATGTAATTGCTTGTAACATTGGATGGATTGATATTTTGAATCTAGGTGTTTCTATTTACCCGAAACCAATTCATTTTATGGCTAAGAAACAACTCTTTGATCATAAACCACTTGGGTGGTTTAAAACAAAGAGGAATGCTTTTCCGATAGATTGTGAAAATCCAGGACCTAGCGCTGTGAAAGTGCCTATTGTCCCAGCTGCTTATAAGGACCAAACACATCAAAATAGGTCCTTGCATGTAAAAAGTGTTATTTAATATATGGAGAGCCTTTTTATGTTGCAGCAAGAGGGAGAGAAGGTAGGGAGAAATTTACACTTTACTTGGGGAAGAAGCAATTAGTTACTTTAAAAGAGGAACTAGAAGAAATAATTGTCCAGGAAGAACAATAACATAATTTTTGAATAAGATAGGTCAATATATTACTCTAAGTGCAATTACATTAAAAATAGCGCAATAAAAGAATACTGTAGAACACAATTTCTTTTAAGGGGTGGTTGGATGGTTTCTGTAGATTTATTTGAAGAGGAAGATAATAATGTTGAAAGGGAGAAATCTCCTTTAGAAATGATGGCAGAAAAGCGTAGCCAAATTATTTTTAAACAGCGTATGTCAGTAGGACTAACACAATCCGAGTTGGCAGAGCGTGCAAATGTCACACAAAAAACCGTCAGCCGTATGGAACGTGGTGACAGTAAAGTAAGGGAAACTACTCTACAGAAGGTGTATGAGGTTTTGGGGATTACGGAGAAACATTTAGAAACCCTAAGGGAACAGCCAAATACATAGCTGTGATAAGTATAAAGAGGATAAAGAGGATGTCTATTTAAACCAAACAAGGTGAAATAGACTCCTCTTTTTTGTAGATTTGTAATAATTATCGAATGACAGAACTCCTCTAATGGTGGCATAATATTGAATAGTTATATAAATGAAGCCAATTAGAAGGTGAAATAAGTGGAAAAGAAAAGTTTAAGCAAAGAAATATTATCTTGGGTATGGCCAATTTTAATCGCGGTAGTCATTGCAGTTTTATGTAGACAATTTTTGTTCTCTCCAGTAACTGTCAAAGGCGAATCAATGGAACCTACATATGAAAACAACAATAAGATTATCATCAGTAAAACAAGTCATATTGATCGCTTTGATATAATCGTTTTTGAATCTCCAGTAGAAGATGATCATTATATCAAACGTGTTATTGGACTACCAGGAGATACCATTAAAGTTAAAAACGATAAGCTATTTATTAATGGTAAAGAGTATAGTGAAACGTATTTAAAAAAGGGTATTAGTGAGTATCAGGAAATGGGTGACCATTTTACGGAAGATTTTACACTAAAAGGAGTAACTGGAGAGTCTAAAGTTCCTAAAGATACTTATTTTGTTTTAGGAGATAATCGTCAAAATAGTAGTGACAGTCGTGAATATGGCTTTATCAAAAAGTCAGCAGTTACTGGTGAAGTGAAATTTCAATTTTATCCATTTAAATTCTAATGGAAAAATGAATTTTAGAGGAGCACTAATATGCAGATAGGTGTGTTATTTGTTTGTTTAGGAAACATTTGTCGATCTCCAATGGCTGAGGCGATATTTCGTAACCTTGTAAAAGAAAAAGGAATGGAGTCTCAGTTTGATATAGATTCTGCAGGTACAGGTGATTGGCATATTGGAGATGGACCGCACCACGGAACCGTTAAAAAACTTGCTGAACATAAAATTTCTACTCAAGGAATGTATAGTCGACAACTGAAACTAGAAGATTATGATCGATTTGACTACATCGTTTGTATGGATGAAAGTAATATTAAAAATGCGTTACCAATGCTAGGTCAGCAAAAGAGCTCAAAGGTATTCCGATTGCTAGATTTGATAAAGGACCCCAAAGACGTCCCAGATCCATACTTTACAGGTGATTTTGAAGAAACGTATCAATTATGCCTAGAGGGTTGCAAAGCATTGTTGCAAAAAATTGAATTAGATAGACAAATAGAGAAATATTAACGAATTAGGAGAATATAAAGTTAAGATAACAGAGTCTTATTTGCAAAAATAGACTAGTAATAAGATTCTTTATACCTGATATTACCTAATTTCCTCTTGTTTGTGACACTTTTCTCTTTTTGCAAATATACAAATTATATTTATTATAGTGTATAATACAACAGTAAATTAATGTCCTAAACCAAGTGGGTGTATACCCAATCATAATTTATATATATATTATATTGAAAGAGAGTGAATCCAATGGGACGTAAATGGAATAATATTAAAGAGAAAAAAGCGGCAAAAGACCAAGGGACAGCACGTATTTATGCGAAATTTGGCCGAGAAATTTATGTAGCTGCTAAACAAGGCGAACCAGATCCAGAATCTAATGGTGCGCTAAAAGTTGTTTTAGAACGCGCAAAAACATATAGTGTACCAAAACATATTATTGATCGTGCAATCGAAAAAGCAAAAGGCGGCGGCGAAGAAAACTACGATAATTTACGTTATGAAGGCTTTGGACCTAATGGCTCAATGATTATTGTCGATGCTTTATCAAATAATGTTAACCGTACAGCAGCTGATGTACGCGCTACTTTTGGTAAAAACGGCGGTAACATGGGTGTCAGTGGCTCAGTAGCCTACATGTTCGATGCAACAGCAGTTTTTGCTTTAGAAGGTAAATCTGCTGATGATATTCTAGAAATGCTAATCGAAGCTGATTTAGATGTTCGCGACGTTTTCGAAGAAGGCGATTCAACAATCATTTATGCTGAACCAGATCAATTCAATGCAGTACAAGAAGCATTAAAAGCACAAGGTATTACTGAATTTAGTGTGGCAGAATTGACAATGCTTCCACAAACAGAGGTACAATTAGAAGGCGAAGATCTTGAGAAATTCGAAAGACTAATTGATCTTTTAGATGATTTAGAAGATGTTCAACAAGTGTATCACAATGTTGAAATGTAACGCTTATAAATAAGCAAAAAGATACTATGTAAATACTAAAATCCAGTGGTTTTGGCCACTGGATTTTCTTATATATGAATATGGTGGGAAACTTTATGAAAATAGATAGAAATTATCAATTGCAATGACGTATACTATTGATAAGATTTGAAATATGGCTGTTTCGATAGCTTTTATAATAAGAGAGATTCAGAAATAGTTTAAAATACCATTTATAATATAAAAATTTATAATTTATAGGTTTCGTAGAGCCGTGTGAAATAGAAAAATTTTAAGATTAAACAATCTTAATATGTAATAAAACTAAAAAAGTAGGTGATGTTGAGGTGAGAAAAAAGCTTATGGTAATCTTACTAATTATTTGTATACCTATCTTTTTCTTTTGGATAATAACGACCTTATGGCTAATAGATGGAGAAAAGCCAAAAGCAAATGGAAAATACAAACATGTCATCGTGTTAGGAGCAAAGGTGAAAAAGGGAGCAGTACCATCAAAAGCATTAGCATTTCGTTTAGATGCAGCATTAGATTATGCTAAGCAATACCCTACCATCCAAATTATTGTTTCAGGTGGTCAAGGAAAAGATGAAGATGCAACAGAAGCTTCAGTTATGAAACAATATTTGATGGATCGTGGTTTTCCTGAATCTCAAATCATCGTTGAAGACCAATCAACATCTACATATGAAAATTTATTGAATACGAAAAAAATGATTGGTGATAACTTAAAAGGAATAACAATTGTGTCAAGTGATTATCACCTAGCTCGTGCCAAAATGCTTGCAGAAGAGCTACATATAAAATGTGATGTGATCCCTGCGACAACACCTAAAAGCATTGAGAAGAAAGTGAGATTTAGAGAACGTTTTGCACTACTGAAATCAGTAGTAACAGGAAAATAACGAAGTATGTAAGTTTTGGTTTAGTACAGTTTTTAGAGTGGTAATAAAAGAGCTTTAAGCTTTTTATTAAACATAAAAAATGCGCCTCATAGATACATAGAGACGCATTTTTGTTATGTGGCATTATTTAGTGAGAAATTCACTGACTTGATCACGATATTTAGAGATAGATGATGCAGATACTTCAAAGTATGCAGCAACGTCTTTAACTTTGGTTAAACCACCCTCAGAAATCAAGCTACTTGCTTGTCCAGCTAGAACAGCGCCAGCAGCAACTGTTTCGGCTTTCTTCGCTTTAATAGCTGTATTTTCTAAGAAACTTGTAAGAGAATCTAAGAATTCATCTGCATTTAGCTTATACTCTTTTACATATTTGTTTACAAATTCAAGTACTTCTTTTGTAAATGGAGAAATTTCAGTAACCGTCTCATTTGTTACGGCAACTTCATCTTTCACTTCTTGTGAAGGTGTTGTTGTTTCTTCATTTGCCTTCGAATGCTCTTCGACTGTACCATCCAAAAATGTTTTGTACAGATCCATTGAATCGACATAACCATTTTGCAGTTTTAGACGTAAAGCTTCTACGATGTTATCCTTTTCATTTGGCAAGAAAACTACACTACTTGTTGCAGTTAGTCCATTTTCACCTTTACGTGCATCTGGCATGAAAATACCAAACAACCATTTACCTGAGAACGTTTTAGCAGGTGTTCCGTTCATTACATAGCTTTTATTTGTCACAATATCTGTAATAGCTATTACTTCAGGACTTTGGGAGTCGACTCTAGCAAGCATAAAGACAGGTTGTAACCATGATTGTAATATGTCTTTTACTTGTTGGCGCATTTGTTTAGTTATTTGTTTATTTATATAATTTTGCCAAAGCTCTGGGTGATCAATGTAAATATATGTTTCCATTGCTATTGTATCAAGTAATTTATCTGTAAATGCATGATGCAAAGTGTTTTGCCAAAGATGATTTCTCTTTTCTAATTCATGATAATTTGCAGAATGGAAAGTTTCCTTGACAAATCCTTCTACAATACGATCGATTTCTTCACTAACAATCGTAGTGATATCGCCTAGCGCATTTTTACCATGACACTTTTTGTATTTTTTGCCACTGCCACATGGACAAGGATCGTTACGACCTACCAATGTAAAGCACCTCTCTTTAAAAATTGGGCATAAAATTAGGTTAGCACAATTTCGTGAAAAAAATAAGTGTTTTCATTATACTATTTTGAAATAAGGGGTTATTTCCAAAAAATAGCGCATATTTCACATCATCAGTTGCATTTTATCAGAATATAATAAATAATTAACCTAATACTTCGAACTTCGAAAAATATAAGAAAAGGGGAATGACTTTGGTTACTTTCAAAGATTATGAATACAAACGTCCGAATCTTGAAGAAGGGAAAAAATACTTCTACGAGCTTTTAAAGGAGTTTAATAGTTCAAAGTCAGTTGACGAAAAAAGTAAAGTTATTGAAAAAATTAATGCCTTTCGTAATGATTTTTCAACTCAATATAACTTAGTATATATTCGTGCTTCTATAGATACTAACGATGAATTCTATCAACAAGAACGAGATTTTTTAGATGAAAAAACGCCTGAAATGGAAGAACTGACAACAGAGTATTATAAAGCGCTCTTAGCTTCTCCTTTCCGCAATGAATTAGAAGATAAGTGGGGTGCTCAATTATTTGATTTAGCTGAAAATCAAATTAAAGGTTTTGCACCTGAAATTATGGAACTCATGCAAAAGGAAAATAAACTAAGCTCTGAATACTCTAAACTTGTAGCTTCGGCTCAAATTTCTTTTGATGGCAAAGAGTTAACGTTAGCACAATTAGGACCTTACACAGAGTCTACAAATCGAGATGTACGTAAGGCTGCAACAGAAGCTCGTTTTGGCTTCTTTAAAGAACATGAGGAAGACTTCGACCGTATTTATGATGAACTAGTTAAAGTGCGTCATCAAATGGCTCTTAAACTAGGTTTTAAAAACTACGTAGAACTCGGCTATGTATTGATGAATCGCATTGATTATAATGCAGAAATGGTGAAAAATTATCGAGATCAAATCCGAGATGTTGTAGTACCATATGCGACACAATTACGCGAAAGACAAGCAAAACGAATTGGTGTAGATCAACTAAAATTCCATGATGAAGGTCTAAAATTCTTAAGTGGTAATGCCATACCAAAGGGAACACCTGAGTGGATTGTTCAAAACGGCAAGAAAATGTATGAGGAATTATCTCCTGAAACAGCAGAATTCTTTAACTTTATGATTGATAGAGATCTTATGGACTTGGTGGCAAAGAAAGGGAAAGAAGGCGGTGGTTACTGTACATTTATCGAAGATTATCAGTCACCATTTATCTTCTCAAACTTTAACGGAACATCAGGTGATATTGATGTATTAACACATGAAGCAGGCCACGCATTCCAGGTATATACTAGTCGTAATATTGGCATTCCAGAATATATTTGGCCAACATACGAATCTTGTGAAATCCATTCAATGAGTATGGAATTTTTCACATGGCCTTGGATGAAACTATTCTTTAAAGAAGATACAGAAAAATATAAATTCTCTCATTTAAGTGAAGCCTTATTATTTTTACCATATGGTGTAGCGGTAGATGAATTCCAGCATGTAGTTTATGAAAATCCAGAAATGACACCCCAAGAGCGTAAAGAAGCTTGGAAGAAAATCGAACAGACCTATTTACCACATCGTGACTATGATGGTATTGATTATTTAGAAGGCGGCGGGTTCTGGCAACGTCAAGCACATATTTATAATAGTCCGTTTTATTATATTGACTATACATTAGCTCAAGTATGTGCATTCCAATTCTGGAAGAAATCTCGTGAAAATCACGAAGAAGCGTGGAAGGATTATATCCACCTATGTCAATTAGGCGGTAAAATGTCATTTACAAAACTAGTAGCTGAAGCAAAGCTTGAATCACCATTCAACGAAGGATGCGTAGAAACTGTTATGGAAGCAATTAAAGAATATTTAGATGCAGTACAAGATGATAAACTATAAAAAATTTTCAAACAATTCATTGACATCCATACTAATTAGCTATACATTAATAGTTGAAATATGAAAAGCGATGATGAGAAGAAGTAAATTGATTGTATTTCTTAAAAGAGAGCTTCGGTAGCTGAAAAGAAGTAGGAGTTGATCAATTGAAAGATGGCCTCTGAGCTCTGTTTCTGAACTTGCAATAAGCAATAGTAGGATACAGCGGGATTTGATACCCGTTACCTATATCACAGTCTAGAAGCTATTTTGCATTCTGTACTGATGGAGGCTACTTATGTGAGTAAGTGGCAAATAAAAGGTGGTAACACGAGTATACAACTCGTCCTTAACAATCAAAATGATTGAGGGGACGAGTTTTTATTTTTATTGGGAATGATCAGCTCGTTTACTTCTAATGTTCCTAGGTAGATATATTTTCAATAAGGAGATGTTTCAAATGGGAAAAGGGTTACTTGTATTACAATCAGATTTTGGTATTAGTGATGGTGCGGTTAGTGCGATGTATGGTGTATCACATTGTGTAGATCCTGATATTAAAATATATGATATTACACATCAAATTCCACAATTTAATATTTGGGAAGGAAGCTATCGTTTGCTACAAACAGTGCAATATTGGCCAGAAGGAACTGTATTTGTGTCTGTAGTGGATCCAGGGGTTGGTTCAGACCGTAAAGCAGTTGTTGTAAAAACAGTGAATGATCAATTTATTGTAACACCTGATAATGGGACATTAACTCATATAAAGCGTTACTATGGCATTGCAGAAATTCGTGAGATCGATGAAACGATTAACCGTCTACCGAATTCAGGTGAATCTCATACGTTTCATGGCCGTGATATCTTTGCCTATACGGGAGCACGCTTAGCTGCAGGAATTATTTCATTTGAAGAAGTAGGCCCAGCCCTTAAAGTTTCAGATATTGTAGAACTGAATATTAAAGAATCTACGATAGAAGATGACATTATTACTGGATTTATCGATATTGTGGATAAACCTTTCGGAAATTTATGGACAAATATTCGTCGTAGTCTGTTTAAACGATTAGCAAAAAAATATGGAGATACCTTTGAGGTAACGATTAGTACGGATAATCGCAAAATTTATCAAAGTATTATGACGTATGGCCATTCCTTCGCAGATTTACGTGTGGGTGAGCCACTATTATATATTAATTCATTGGATAATGTAGGGATTGCGATTAATCAAGGCTCTTTTGCAGATGCCTACCATGTTGGGACGGGTACGAATTGGGTAGTTTCTATTCGCAAGGCGCCGAAGATTATATATGCATAATCTAGTCAAATTGGGGAGTATAGTTTTATATGTAAGATGGAATCTGCTATAAGGTAGATTCTTTTTTTATGGATGTTGTTATTTCCTGTTTTTTAGAGTATAGCGTATACTTAAACTATGAGAATAACAATTCGGTAATATTATGAATGAGGTGCAAATAATTGACAAAAAAACTATGGTTTCAAGCAGGCGTAGGTATACTTCTAGGTTTGTTAATCTTGAAGTATTTTCTTGAAATTAAATCTCTCTTTTATCCAATTGTAGTTATTTTGAGTGCTATATTTATCCCGTTATTAGCGGGTGGAATATTATACTATGTAACAGAGCCAATTCAACGCTTTTTAGAAAAGAGAAAATTTCCACGTTGGGCAAGTATACTATCTATCATAGTACTACTATGTGTTGTAGTTTATGGGTTTATAGCTATTGTTGTACCGCCGATTAATACTCAGATTAATAATTTAGTGAAAGCAACGCCAACATTGGCTAACGAACTTTCAGATATGGTCGATTATGTCTTGAAAAACCGTGAAAACCTTCCAGAACAACTAAATGACACGATAGACAATTTAACAAATTCAATTCAAGGTTACGCAGTATTTACAAGTAAATTTTTAGTGCAATTTATTTCAAGTATTGTTTCAGGAGCATTTGTTTTAATACTAGTTCCATTTTTCTTTATCTACATGCTAAAGGACCACGAAAAGTTTGCTCCAACAATTTATAATATATTCACTGGATCAAGACGTGCATGGATTAAGAAAACTTTATCAGAAATTGATGATGTTTTACGAAATTATATTCAAGGTCAATTATTGATAAGTTTCATCTTGGCAGTTATTATTTTCATCGGCTATAAAATTATTGGACTAGAATATGCATTACTGTTAGCTCTCTTTGCCTTCTTTATGAATATGGTACCGTTCATTGGACCATGGATTGCGTTGGTTCCTGCAGTAATAGTAGGTCTTATACATGACCCTATGCAAGCTGTTTGGGTATGTGTAGTCACACTAGTTGCACAACAAATTGATAGTAACTTTATTACACCAAATGTAATGGGGAAAACTCTTGATATACATCCACTAACTGTTATTACGATTATTTTAGCTGCAGGTAATATTGCTGGGTTTGTAGGTATTCTATTAGGAGTTCCATTATATGCTGTAGGTAAAGTTGTTGTAAAAAATGTCTATCAACATTGGAAAGAGATTCGTACTACTGCAACTAAAAATGTGTAGGTGAAATTAGTGGAGACAGAGATTTTAAAAACCTTTGATGAAAATCATAAACAAACTGGTGTTGCCACAAGAGCGGAAATACATGCGAATGGATTATGGCATGAGACATTCCATTGTTGGCTAATTAGTCAGGTGAACGGGGAGTATTATTTGTACTTTCAGTTAAGAAGTGCAGATAAAAAAGACTATCCTTCGCTTTTTGATATTACAGCTGCAGGTCATTTATTGGCAACAGAAAGTCCTGAGGACGGTATTAGAGAATTGAGAGAAGAACTGGGCTTATCATTGTTAAAAGAGGATTTAGAGAAAATTGCCGTTATACCATGTATTATTGAGAAGCCTCTAATGATTGATCGAGAATTTTCTCATGTATTCTTGGCCATTCAAAAAGGAGCATTCACTGATTTTCATCTTCAAGTAGAGGAAGTTGCAGGTATAGTATGTTCAAAGCTTATGGATGTTGTGCAATTTATTGAAGGAGATCTACCATTGCTTCCCCTAACTGGATTTAAGATTCTTGAAAATGGAGAAAAGGTAAATTTCACGCTAGATGCTAAGCCAAGCGATTTTGTTCGTTATAATAACAAATATATGACGTTATTAACAACAATATTAAAGAAAAGGTTTTTATAAGTATTTTTATGTTGAAATGACGAAGAATAATAACGAAATGAGTTGAGAGATTTGAATATCAACTCATTTCGTTCTTTTAGTCTTAGAGGATTGAGTGACAAAAAATGCTATACTAATAAAGACTGTCAAAGACAAAGGAGATCACTATGTTAACATTTGAACAAAAACAACAAATCATTGAAAGTTTTCCTGAACTAACACGTAAAGAAATTTCAATGAATCGTTTAAACTACCATTTTGAAGGTAGTCAATATGATAAGAAAATTGTAGTTGAAAAACTACATCCTAATGGCAATGGCTTCGTTTATGTTGGAGATTTACTTCGCTATAAGGCAGATGAAAAGGGACTAGTCAATATTCGTGACTTCTCTGAACAAGAATTGCGCGAAGTAATTGAAGATTCTATTATGTATTTATCAGAAGTAGATGAACCCGTTGAAGAAGTGAAAATTGAACAAATATGGCGCAATCGTACAGGTGATCAATTACTACTTGTTAATGATGAGCCTTTCTGGAATATCTATCATGGATTTAACTTAGAAGAAAGCTTTGGTACACGCTCAGATGCTGAAGAGTATCTATTGGCGGAAGGATTTAAACCTTCTAACAAATAGTTTGGACTCTGAAAGGAAGAGGTGGATCTAGATGTCAGGTAAAAGAATGGCACTAATCGTTGTTGGTATTGTCCTTATTTGTTTGCTACTTGTTTATATTTCGATATCAGCTTTTTATAAAAATAACCCTCATCAACCAAACCAACAATCATTAGGTTTTTCAACAGAAGTGACACAAGGAACTTTATCAAGAACAATATTTATACATTAAAATCCCCGTATTAAAGAAACTCACTTCAATTTGTGAAGTGAGTTTTTATGTTAATCTGACTAAATTAAATACCATATAATAAATTGATCATATAAAAAAACTGTTAGAATTATAACAGTTTTTCAGGTTGCAAATTATAAAAATAACTTAAATATAGAGAAAATGGCGGCACCAGCTAATGCAGATATAGGTAATGTAATCACCCAAGTGATAACGATACTCCGTGCAACACCCCAGTGTACCCCTTTAGCATTTTGTGCAGCACCAACACCCATGATAGATGAAGAAATAACATGAGTTGTAGAAACTGGAAGATGTATTTGTGTAGCACCAAAAATAATAAGTGCAGAAGACAAATCAGCTGCGACACCATTAACAGGACGGATTTTCATAATCTTACCGCCAACTGTTTTAATAATTTTATATCCACCAATCGAAGTACCAAGACCCATTGCAACAGCACATGCAATACGAACCCATAAAGGTACACCATCACTGCCACTTAAAAATCCTGCAGAAATTAAAGCCATAGTAATAATCCCCATAGACTTTTGGGCATCATTTGTACCATGTGTAAATGCTTGAAGTGCGGCTGTAGCAATTTGTACTCGTCGGAAGCTTTTGTTGGTACGATATAAATTTAAGTTTTTAAATAGTAATTTAAATAAAGACATCATCAAATATCCGACAATAATTGCGATAAATGGTGAAAAGATTAAGGCTTTGATGATTTTAAGAAAGCCGTTATAGTTTATAGCAGAGAAACCTGCAGCAGCAATGGCAGCACCAGCTAGAGAACCGATAATTGCGTGTGATGAACTTGAAGGTATACCGAAGTACCAAGTGATCAAGTTCCATATAATTGCTGATATTAATGCAGCTAATATTATGAATGAACCATTCGTAAGTGAAAATGGATCAACAATATCTTTTGCCAATGCTTTAGCGACGCCTGTAAATGTAACGGCACCGATGAAGTTCATTGATGCAGCCAAAACTACAGCAACACGAGGCGAAAGCGCACGGGTAGAAACTGCAGTAGCGATAGCATTTGCAGTATCATGGAAACCGTTTATGAAGTCGAATAGTAATGCGAATATTACTACTAGAACAGTTACGATTATTAAAGTATTCATGTGTTTCTACAGCTCCTATGCATTACGCATTATAATAGTGTCCATTGAATTGGCGACATTTTGACAGTAGTCAGCCACTTCTTCTAGTTGTTCATAAATATCTTTAAATTGAATAATGCGGATAGGGTCTTTTTCATGTAAGAACAATTGTTTAATTGAAGTACGTAATACTTCATCGCATTTACGTTCGTAATCCTTAATGAGAATGGCATGTTCGCGCATGTTGATTAATTTTTTATTCGTTAAATGTTCCATCGCAGTTGCGATTTCATCTGTACTTAACACAATATATTTTAAGAAATCTCTCATATAATCATCTACTTCTGTAAGTGAGAACATTTCAAAGTGAGCAATACAACCTTCAACACCATCCAAAATATCATCCATTCGTACAGCTAATTCCAAAATATCTTCACGTTCGATTGGCGTCATAAATGATTTATTCAGCATTTGGATTAATTCGTGGATTAACGAATCTCCATCTGTTTCATATTTTTTAAGTGTTACGCTAAGCTCTTTCAAATCTGCAACGCCTGTTATTTTAAAATCATCAGCATAATGAGCTGCTTCATTTACATTTTTAGCAACTTTCAAAAGCGCAGTAAAGAAAGGGTCTTCTTTTTTTGAGCTAAACATATAAAGCCTCCTAATTTGTCTATAAATCATTACTATCTTATTTTTGAACGCAACTATAATCATAACAAATTGTACGAGAAACCAATACAATAATCCTGTGAATTTTTTTAAAATTTACATTCCCGTAACATTTGAAAATCACGCTTGTAATAATTAGAAAAATTTGAAACTTTCCGCTGTATTCAAACGTATAACATATAGAAAGAAAGGAACAAATTCACAGAAAAGGGGGTGAAGATGATTGAGCTGAATTTATGGTCTATTGAACAATGGTATCTGTACTCATTATTATTCTTAGCAATTTGTATGATTTTATATCTTTTTTTTGGTGACATTGCTGATGGGATTGGAGAAGGAATTCCATTTTTTAATCCGACAGTTATTCTAGCTTTTTTAACCTTCTTCTCTGCAACTGGTTTTATTATTGAAACATTTACTTCCTTGAACAGTTACGTTATCGCCATTATTTCTGCCATTTTTTCAATCGTACTAGATATCCTGATGTATTATTTCATCCTCGTTCCTTTGAAATCAGCTGAAGTATCGATGGCGTATACGGAAGAATCCTTGGGTGGTCAAGTAGGAAAGGTGATTGTACCTATTCCCATCGATGGTTTTGGTGAAGTGGTTGTTGAGACAGTTAACGGCATTATATCTAAACGTGCAACAAGTTATGATCATGTTTCAATACCATATGATTCAAAGGTACTCATAGTAGAAGTGAAAGAAGGAACGTTATATGTCAGAGAGTATGAACCATTATTTTAATGGCTTACTTATATAAAAATAGGGGGAATTATTATGTCATTTTTAGCATCACCGATTTTAATTGTTGGGATAATTGTAGTGGTTATTTTATTAGCTATAATCGGAGTGTATGTAACAAAATATCGAACTGCAGGTCCCGATGAAGCACTTATTGTGACAGGGAGTTATTTAGGGTCTAAAAACGTACATACGGATGAAGGTGGAAACCGTATTAAAATTATCCGTGGTGGTGGTACGTTTGTTTTACCAGTATTTCAACAAGCTGAACCTCTTAGTTTACTATCCAGTAAACTAGAAGTAACAACACCTGAAGTTTATACAGAACAAGGTGTACCGGTGATGGCTGATGGGATTGCCATTATTAAAATAGGTGGTTCAATTTCAGAAATTGCAACAGCAGCAGAACAGTTTTTAGGTAAACCGAAAGAAGACCGTGAAAACGAAGCAAAAGAAGTACTTGAAGGTCACTTACGTTCGATTCTTGGGTCTATGACAGTTGAAGAAATTTACAAAAATCGCGATAAATTCTCACAAGAAGTCCAACGCGTTGCTTCTCAAGATTTAGCGAAAATGGGCCTTACAATCGTATCCTTTACGATAAAAGATGTTAGAGATAAAAACGGTTACTTAGATTCACTTGGGAAACCAAGAATAGCTCAGGTTAGACGTGATGCGGATATTGCAACAGCAGATGCAGAAAAGGAAACTCGTATTAAACGTGCAGAAGCGGATAAAGAAGCACAAAAGGCAGAACTTGAACGTGCAACTGAGATTGCAGAAGCTGAAAAAGAAAATCAACTAAAAGTAGCAGAGTTTCGTCGTGAACAAGATATTGCAAAAGCCCGTGCTGACCAAGCATACGAGCTTGAAACTGCTCGTGCAAAACAAGAAGTAACAGAACAAGAAATGCAAATTCAAATCATTGAACGTCAAAAGCAAATTGAATTGGAAGAAAAAGAAATTTTACGTCGTGAAAAGCAATATGACTCAGAGGTAAAGAAAAAAGCAGATGCAGATCGTTATGCTATCGAACAAAATGCTGCAGCTGAAAAGATGAAACAATTAACACAAGCCGATGCAGAAAAATATCGCATCGAAGCGAAAGCAAAGGCAGAAGCTGAAAAAATCCGTTTGGACGGTTTGGCAAAAGCTGATTCAGAACGTGCACAAGGGGAATCTGAAGCTGAAATTATCCGTCTGAAAGGTCTTGCAGAAGCAGAGGCAAAACGTAAAATTGCAGAAGCTTTCGAGCAATTTGGTCAAGCAGCTGTTTTAGATATGATTATCCGTATGATGCCTGAATATGCAAAACAAGTAGCTAGCCCATTAGCGAACATCGATAAGATTACAGTAGTTGATACAGGTGGTGGAGAAGGTGGAGGCGCCAATAAGGTAACAGGATATGCAACTGACTTAATGGCCACTTTACAAGAAACACTAAAAGCATCATCAGGTATTGATATGAAGGAATTGTTAGAGAATTATTCTGGTAAATATACAATACGTCCAAGTATCGAACGATTAGCTGATAATGTACAACAAAAAGACGATGCATCAGCTGCAACAACTATTGAAGGTGAATAAATTATTATTGCCCAATCAGACCATTATAGTGGTTTGCCGGGCAATTTTTTGTGGAAGATTGTCTTCTATTTGTCATTATATATAATACCCTCCTAAGGTATAATGAAGAAAAAAGGTATTTAAAGGAGTTTTAAATTGAAGAAAAAATGGTTATCGGTGTTATTAGCAGGCACGATGCTTTTAGCAGCCTGCGGAAACAATTCAGGAGAATCGTCAAAGGAAGATCATAATGACCATCATCAAACAAAGACAACTGAAACAACGGAGCATACTAATCATGCAAATCATCAACACAAACTAGCGAATGGTGATCTTCAAGAAGAAACAAAATCAGCAGAAATCTTACCTAGCTTTTTAGAAAATCAAACTGAAGACTTAAAACTTGTATATAAAGCTGCTGGACAAGCTACCGAGATTTTAAAATGGATGCCATGTTATTGTGGATGTGCAGAAAGTGCTAATCATAAAAGTAATTTAAATTGCTTTATAAAAGAGGTAAAAGACAATGGTGCTGTTGTTTGGGATGATCATGGAACACGTTGTATTGTTTGTGTAGAAATTGCGATTAAATCCATTAAACAGGCACAAGAAGGTGCCTCACTTAAAGAGATACGCAAACAAATTGATCAGGATTATAAAGAAGGATATTCAACACCAACACCAACTCCTATGCCATCATAGTACTTCTTAGAATAGGGGTTAAATGTAAAGTAATTAGAATTTTTACTTTTTCAAAAGGTTTTTACTATAATTTAATACAGAATTGCAGACAATTAGAGGGGAAAACGCTATCATATTGTTAGAGTGAGAACAAAACTCGTAGCAAAAGAAATGGAGATGAATGTCTTGGAATACCGTATTGAACATGACTCTATGGGAGAAGTTAAAGTACCAGCAGACAGCAAATGGGGTGCTCAAACACAACGAAGTAAACAAAACTTCCGCATCGGTTCTGACCATATGCCAATCGATTTTATCCACGGCTATGCAATCCTTAAAAAATCCGTAGCAAAAGTATGTGTTGAACTTGGTACTCTATCTGAAATCAAATATGAAGCAATCGCTCATGCTGCTGATGAAATCGTAGCAGGTAAATGGGATGATCAATTCCCATTAGTGATTTATCAAACAGGTTCAGGTACTCAAACAAACATGAACGTTAACGAAGTAATCGCTCATCTTGGTAATGAATACTTAGAAGCAAAAGGTTCTGAAGAACGCCTTCATCCAAATGACGACGTTAACAAATCTCAAAGTTCAAATGACTCATTCCCAACAGCTATGCACATCGCTACTTCTATCGCTGTTGAGAAAAATTTAATCCCAGCTTTAGAGCAAATTAAAGCAACATTAAAAGCTAAATCTGAAGAATTTATGCACTTGATCAAAATTGGTCGTACGCACTTACAAGATGCTACTCCAATAACACTTGGCCAAGAAATTAGTGGTTGGTTATACATGATCGAGTCTTCTGAAAAAATGATCAAAGAAGCAGCATTAAACATGCGCGAACTTGCTATCGGTGGTACTGCAGTAGGTACTGGTCTTAACACTCCAGATGGCTTCGATGAAAAGGTTGTTGCTGAAATTTCAAAAGAAACAGGCTTAGATTTCGTACCATCACCAAACAAATTCCATGCATTAACATCACACGATCAAATCGCTACTACTCATGGTGCGATGAAAGCATTAGCAGCTGATTTGATGAAAATCGCAAACGATGTTCGTTGGTTAGCTTCAGGTCCACGTTCTGGATTTGGTGAAATCTCAATTCCAGAAAACGAACCAGGTTCATCTATCATGCCAGGTAAAGTAAACCCTACTCAATGTGAAGCTGTTACAATGGTAGCTGTACAAGTTATGGGTAACGATGTAACAATCGGCTTTGCTGCATCACAAGGTAACTTTGAATTGAACGTGTTCAAACCAATTATCCTTCACAATTTCATGCAATCAGTTGAATTATTATCTGATGTAATCCGCAGCTTTGATGAACACTGCTTAGTGGGTATTACTGCAAACAAAGATAAACTTGAACACTTCTTAAACAACTCACTAATGTTAGTTACAGCTCTTAACCCATACATCGGTTATGAAAATGCTGCTAAAATCGCAAAACATGCTCATAAAAACGGCTTAACTTTAAAAGCTGCAGCACTTGAAACTGGTCTTCTAACAGAAGAACAATTCAACGAATGGGTTGTCCCAAGTAAAATGATTAAATTCTAAAAATTAGTCTTTAATATTTTAAATAAAAAAACGCCTGAGTATATAAATAAATACTCAGGCGTTTTTTATTTTGTTAGAGTGTTTTTGATAAAATACTTATATACATCTTTTATTCAGCTTCTTTTTACTCTAAGAATTCATGTTTTTTTGGTTATGCACAGTTTTTGCACATATTACGAAATAGCCTATGATTAGTTGCTAACTTATGCACTACAATTTATAAAATTGTGTATAAATTTATCTATTATCCCCAAGTGTAATATTTGATTTAGGATTTTTTAGATAGAATACTAATGCAAATGCGGATAACATGTGGATAATTGGAGAAGAAGGATTTTGCTTTCATATGATTTAAAGCGCAAACGCAATTAAGACTCTAATTATGCCACCCTTTAAAGTTCATAAGAAAAACACTTTATATAATTATTACTTGCACTTATCATAGTATTCAAGGTCTTGAATATCTTATTCGTGCTGCATCAAATGGTGTTCTAGTTTTATGGGAGGGAACTTAACATGCAGAAAAAGAAAAGTATTATAACAAGTTTGAGTCTAGTGTCAGTGATGCTAGTAGGATTTATAGGGGCTAACAGCTTAGCGCATGCGCAATCAAATGATGGAATAGGGTTAAGTTTAATAGATAAAGTCAATACAGTGGCAACTACAGAAAATCAAAATTTTATTGAACCTATCTTCGTCTATGGTGATTATTATCACTACTATAATTTTGAACAACAAGCTGTAGATTCACAAAGTATTAGTGACTTACCAACAGTGAATTTGAAATTAGACAATGGAGAGATGTCCTTCATAGAGAAGACATTAAAAAATATAATTCAAAAACAGTATAATTTTACTGTTACAAAAGATTCCGAAACACCATATAACTTCGTAGTAGACCTTTCAATGTCCTCAAAAAATACAAAAGAGGACATGACAGGGGCTATTTATGGGGTACTAACTAATAGAGACACTAAGAAAGAAATACGTTTTGATATACCTAGCGACAAAATGAGTAATGCGCTTATAACAACGGATTTCTTCAAATTAGCAAAGGGGAATTATACTTTGCGGATAGTAGATACTGGAAAACTGAAAAATCTAGAAAACTATAATTTTGTACTCATGAATACACTACAAGGTACTTTATTAGCAAAAGATGTTCCAATAGAAAAAAGCGGTAAACTAGTCTATGCAGGAACTAATGTTAGTTTTGAAATCTTTGTGTCACATGCTAATTTGCAAGGGGCAACTATTGAAACAAAGTGGGACTTGTATAATCCAAAAACAAAGAAATATGACAATATTTCACCATACAATGAGGGAAAGAAATATAGCTATAAATTAAAGAAAAAAGGTAATTATAAGTTCAGAATAACAAGTAGGATTAAAGGAACAAAAACAGTAGCAGTACAATACCATACCATTAAAGCTATAGATCAAGTAACCCCTAAAATCACAGCACTAAAACTAACAATAGGAAAATCAGTAGATAAAAAAGGAACGAAACAAGTCAGAGTGAATTATAATATAGAATCCCCTTACTATAATGGTCACTTGACTGTGTGGAAAAAGGGGACAACTGGAAAATATCAAAAGATAAAGGCCTTAAAGGTTGATGATATAAGTAGACATAGCTACAAGGATTTAAAGTTGAAAAAAGGAGTATATAAAGTCACTTTATACGTAAAGACAGATAAACTTTCTTTAAAGGATACGATTAAAAGCACAACTAAATCAAAAGTTTTTAATATAAATTAATCATCAAAGATACTTCAATTTAGTTTTTGGAGTGTGGATAGTACTTATTATTGTCAGAGTAATCCTCTAGTAAAATGATTTTTAGAATGAAAAATGGTATGAGTATCATGCACTCATACCATTTTTTGAATTTATTTTTCGTTACGTTTTTTATAGATTGTTGTCATAACAACTAGAACAAGTAGAATAATTTGACCGACAATTGTTTCAACTGTTGGATAGAAACCGATAGTTGACCAAACTGGTAAACCGCTAATTACTGATGATGGCAATATATCAGTCAATTGTAATGTATGAATGCTGACACCAATAATCTTGAACGCAAGAATATAGATTAAAATTGTAGCAACCGCAAAGAATTTGTGTACTGGAATCTTGCCGCTAACTCGTAATAAGAAGAAGGCTACAACTGCTAAGATGACAATTGCAGTTACAATTCCAAGACTAAAATCGGTTGTTGACATTTTAGGAGCAATTCCCATATAGAAGATTAATGTTTCAGCACCTTCTCGGAAGACAGATAGGAAACTGATAAATGCCATTGCCCAAATACTTTGTTTAGACATTGCGTGATTCATCTGTTTTGCTATATAAGAGTTCCATGCTTTAATATTCGACTTGCTATGCATCCAAACGCCAACACCAATCATCATTGCTGCAGCGATTAAACCTACATATCCTTCAATCATTTCACGACTAGTATTAATCGTAGCAGAGTTAAATATAGTAGACATTGAAACTGCTAAAACAGCACTTAATGCAACCCCGAAGAGAGCACCCATGTAAATCCATTTTCCCATATGTTGTTGATCGGATTTTTTTAAGAAAGCAATTAGTGCAACGATGATTAATAATGCTTCCAAACCTTCACGTAATAGGATTAAAGCTGAATCCCAAAAGCTATAGTTTTGATCACCTTGAATCAGTTGAATTTGTTGTTTAAAGTTATCTAATTGTGAGTTGATATCTTTTACATCAACAGTATCTTTCATCAAATCACTAGCAATAATCGGCATATCACTTTCAATTTTTGTATAGAGACTAGCATTTTTTGTACGGATATCCCCTTCAACATTTGGCCAAGTTGTGATGAACTTTTTGACCGTTGCAGAAGCTTTTTCATAATCTTCGTCGTCTATTTGAGCCTTTGCATCATCGATTAGATCAACTAGAGTTTGTAAAGAGTAAGTACCTTTAGCAGATGAAGCTACTTTTTTCCCAGCTCCAAAATCATTAATGGCCTTTTGTAGCCCGTCAAATTGATCTTGAATGGAATCCATATTCGGATTTTCATCAGAAAGTGCAATTCGTATAAAAGACATTTGTGTTTCAATTTTGCCATAAGCTGCAATGTCGTATTCTCGAACAGGTACTTCTTTTTTTGTCCAGAAAGTATTAAAGGCATTATAAGCCTTTGTAAGTTTTTCAACATCGCCTTCTTTAATGGAGGCTTGTAATTGATTTAGTGCAGGTTGCATAACATTTGCGAAGGCTTTTCTTTCAGCTTTTTCATCAACAGGATTTTCAGCCTTTTCAAGAGCTGTTAATGCTTTTGAGAGAACAGTTAATGCCTTCAAACGATCCTCTTTAGTAGTAGCTGTTTGTGTGTCTTCAAGAGCTTGTTCAACAGCTTTTGCTTCTTTTGAATCTTTGACGTTAGCTTGTTGCCAACTTTCCTCAAAAGTTCTGATTGCATCTTTTGCCTTTGCATCATTACCTTGTTTGGAATTCATTATGGCATCACTGATTGAAATATACAGGTTACTATAGGATTCCGCTGCTGCTACAGGATGGATTGTTGTGAGTGTAGCAAACAATAAGATAATGAGAAATTGACTACAACGTATTAAATAATGCTTCACCTATATAACTTCCTTTTTTTATACCAGGGAAGCAAGCGAAAACACCGCTTCCTCGATGTGTAATATATTCATTTAACTTATCTAGTCGTCCTAAACTGTTTTGAATCTTAATAAATTGTTCAGGATTCTTTTGGAAAGAGATAAATACGAGTCCGGCATCATAGGTACCTGTCGCATCAACAATACCTGAAGAGTAGGAGAATGAACGACGCATTATTCTAGCTTTTGCTTGTTTTGCTAGAAAAACATGTGATGTTTCGGGTACGATGTAATTTCCATTTTCATATTTTCGTTCAATCTCCACTGCATCAAATTCATTTTTCTTTCCAATTGGTGCGCCTGAATCACGATGACGACCAAAAGTATTTTCTTGTTCTTTTAAAGAAGTACGATCCCATGTTTCTAAATGTGTTTGGATACGACGTACGATTAAATAAGTCCCTCCTGTCATCCAAGGTTTAGAATCACCGGATTGTACCCAAACAACCTTATTCATGTCCTTTTCATCAGAGGTATTTGGATTTTCGGTACCATCTTTGAATGCAAACAAGTTGCGAGGTGTTTGTTTTTTTCCGTTTTTCGTAGGGAATGAATTAAAACCGGATTGTGACCATCTCATAGAAACTTTTCCTGAAGCAGCACGGATTAAATTTCGAACTGCATGAAACGCAACTTGTGGATCATCAGCACAAGCTTGAATGCATATGTCTCCACCTGTATAAGCATCTTCTAGTTGATCTTTAGGGAAGTGGGGTAAGTCTTTTAGTTCTTTCGGTTTTAATGATGCAAGGCCAAGTTCTTTTTTCTCAAATAGAGATGGTCCGACACCGAATGTAATTGATAGATTGCGAGCATCTAATCCTTTTGCTTCTCCAGTATCTTTTGGTGGAATCATATCATTCTTGTATTCACCAATCATATTACCATTCATCATTTGAACAGCAAGAGGTGTCCACATTTGGAACAACTCTTGCAATTCTTTTTTAGATTTAACTAAAACATTTAATGAAGCAAAGTAGATATTTGTTTGAACAGCAGTGGCGATACCTGATTGATGTTTGCCATAAAAATTCACTTTGTTAGTAGCGGTTGTATCGTCTTCTTGTAAGAAATCTTTGCCGAATGCTTTTAATACGCCTCCCATACCAGTAGCGCCAATTGCTATTCCAGCAGCTCCAGCACCAGTAATTTTTAACATTTGTCTGCGTGTTATTTTTTTATCTATCAATTTTTCATCATTGTTTGTCTTAGTCATTTTTTTCTCACTCCATAATAATTCCCATTTGACTTAATGGTTCGCCTAAGTGGTTTACAGCTTCTGATAATGCTTTTGTATCTTCTTTAGTTAGTTTTGTGTAAGATACATAGCCGCCATCTTTTGTTTCATATTTTGCAAGTAAATCATTAACTGCTTTGAATTTGTTAGTTAAGTCTTCTGCTAGTTTAGAATCTTTGTCTTTAATTTGATCTTCTAAAATAGTGAAGATTTTTTCTGCGCCTTCTATATTAGCTTTGAAGTCATATAAGTCAGTATGAGAATAGATTTCTTCTTCTCCAGAGATTTTTGAAGTAGATACTTCGTTTAATAGATCTACTGCACCTGTCATCATAGTATCAGGCGTTACTTCAGCAGTTTCTACACGGCCACGTAATTCTTTAGCATCAGCAAGTAATTGATCAGCTGTTTTTTCATAACCTTTAGTTGTGTTTTCTTCCCATAGACCATATTCAATTTTATGGTAACCAGTCCAATCTTCTTCACCTTGGCCTTCTTCTTTTAAATCTGCTAATCGAGCATCAATACGTGGGTCAAGATCGCCGAAGCTTTCTGCGATTGGTTCAGAACGTTCATAATACATACGAGCAACAGGATAAATTTCTTTTGCTTTATCTATATCTCCAGCTTTAACAGCAGCTACAAATTTCTCTGTCTCAGCAGTGAATTTATCTAATTGGTCAAGGGCAAATTCTCGATATGCATCAATTTCTTTTTGTAAATCAACTGATGAGGCATTTTTTGTTGATTCTTCAGTTTTTGCTTTACTATCGTCTTTTTTTGCATCATCTGTACTGTTACATCCAGTCATTACGACGCTCCCTGCTAATAAAATAGCTAGTAATGATTGTGCCTTCATATTTTTATTTCCTTCTTTCTAATGATTTGTTACGTACGTTTTCACTAATAGCAATGATAATCATTATCAATATAAAAATCAATAGAATTAAGAAAAGAATTTTTTTTAGACAAAAATAACGCTAATAATCTATCAAATTGTATCATGTTTTTAAAGAAAATATAGCACGGAAATTTGTATAGCTTTCCTATATATATTAAGAAAAGGAAGGGATATACCAAAGAGTAAATATTAACATTGAATTAGAGAGATTATAGGAATTTTTGCCATTGGGGATTTGCTCTTGTCTTTAATAATTCAAAAGCATGTCTAACAATTATGAAAAAGTAAACATACTTTTGAAATGTTATTTAATCGAGAAATTGTTTTAGTTCATTTTCTAAAAATGGTTTGGCAGATAAAAAATCTGTGAATGCATTATAACGTGCCTTTTGCACAATTGTTGGTTGTTTACCAGTATAGTAAGCACGGATTAAGATATTCTTAGGTGTATGTTCCATATCGATAAATTCTAAAAGTTGTGCATCATAACCGACTAAATTTAAAATTTCAGCACGTATTGAATCTGTTGCAAGTGCCGAAAAGCGTTCTTTAATAAGTCCATGTTGTAACATAATATCGAGAGGAGAGGATTGTAATTGACGGTTGAGTTCATGTTGGCAGCAAGGGACACTTAAAATAACGTGTGCTCCCCATTTCACAGCACGTGCTAATGCCATATCAGTTGCAACATCACAGGCGTGAAGAGTAACAACCATATCAACTGACGTTTCGTCATTATAGTCATTAATATCGCCGACTAAAAATTCAAGTTGATCATATTGCAAATCCTTAGCGATTTTAGAGCATTCTTCAATAACTTCTTTTTTTAAATCAAGTCCAGTAACGCGAATATCTAAGCCTTGTTCGACTTTTAAATAGTGGTATAAAGCAAATGTTAAATACGATTTCCCAGATCCAAAATCTAAAATACGGATTGTTTTATCCTTAGGAAGATAATCTAAAGAATCGTGGATAAATTCAATGAAGCGATTAATCTGTTTGAATTTATCATACTTTTGCTTTTTAACTTTACCCTCGGGGGATTGAACTCCAAGACGTATTAAAAATGGATAAGGTTTATCTGGATCAAGCAAATAATTCTTCTTACGATTATGTGATAAATTTATTTCTTTCAGCTCTGTTTTTTCAGCTTTCCACAACACTTTGTTTTTCTTAGAAAGTTGTATATGGATATTCTCTTCGATGAATTCGCCTTGGAATTGGCGGAATTGATCAAATAGATCATTAATGCTTTGTCCGATTAAAGATAATGGAACATTTTCGTGTTTTAATATACGTTCGTATTGGTACTCTAACTGAATATGATAAATACCTTTTAGTTTAAGTGGTTTCAGCTTAACACGTTTTAAATTGTTAGATTTTGTTCGTGGTTGACTGATAGTTGCTGATACAAGTTGCTCCTTAAGAAGAAGCTGTAATAAATTTTGTTTCATTTCATTAAAATCCATCTTTTCGCCTTCTTTATTATTTAATCGATGGCATAAGTGTATCATAATTTAGGCCTTCTTAAACTAATGCTAGTTTTGTTGTTTTTCATCTATATAAGTTAGTGTCTTACCAGTCCAACCTGCAAGGATTGTTAATATAGGTGAAAGTAAACAGAAGAAGGCAAAAGGAAAGTATGCCCAAGTAGATACAGTTAATACTTTTGTGATGAATATGCCACATACACTCCATGGAACAAGTGGGTTAACGACAGTTCCTGCATCTTCTGCGACTCGTGCTAAGTTTTTATTTTTTAAGCCAACTCTTTGAAATTGGGCTTGAAATGCTTGTCCTGTTAATAAAATCGAAAGATATTGTTCACCGATTAAGGTGTTGATCCCAATAGCTGTGAATGCAGCACCTGTAATTACAGAACCAACGCTTTTGAATAGTTTCTCAATACGTGATAGTACCGATTGTATAATACCTAAAGTAAATAATAGTCCACCCATACTAAGCGCTAATATTACGAGACCTACCGTAAACATCATACTATTAATACCACCGCGAGATAGGAGTGAATCTATATCTTTTATACCTGTATGAGAAGTGTATCCATTGAATAGATTAGATAACACTTCACTAAATCCATATTGATGATGAAAGTAAGATATGAGTATAGCTATGAGTGTTCCTGTAGCTAATGTTATAATAGCAGGAACTTTTTTTATTGCCATGATCATTAGAACTAACAGGGGAATTAGCGTGTACCAATGTACCATGTTAGTTGAAAGTAGGCCTTCCTTAAAGGTATTTATTTTATGCGTATTCTGTAAAACCTTAGATGGTGACAAAATAGCATAAATTATAGCCGAAAGAATAAGAGCGGGAATCGTTGTCCAGCACATATTCTTTATATGTTCAAATAAGTCTACGCCCATTATAGTAGATGATAAATTACATGTGTCAGATAATGGAGACATTTTATCGCCAAAGAATGCCCCAGATACAATTGCCCCAGCAGTAATTGCTAAAGAGATATCCATCGCGTTTGCCATACCGATAAAGGCAACACCTACTGTTGCAGTTGTTGTTAAGGAACTACCAATTGCAATACCTACAATACAAGTGACGATGAAAACAACTGCATAGAAGAAATGGGGAGTGATTGTTTCAAACCCTAAATAAATAAGTGTAGGAATTGTACCACTCATCATCCAGCTACTAATCAATGTGCCGATAAAGAAGAAGATAAAAATGGCACTAAGTCCTGCCGAAGCACCTTGGGTGAGTCCATTCTCTAAATCTTTGTATGGGATTTTTTTGTATAAACCATATGCTATCAATAATAGAATTGCGATAAGGATAGGCATATGTGGTACTGCATCAAAAATAGCAATACAAACAGTCATAATGGATATTATTAAAAAGATTAAGATAAATGCTTCCAAAAAGGAAGGGGTCATCTTAGCATGAATTCGAAACATTATAAATCCTCCTCAAAAGTCATCCAATTTGAAAATAAAAAAATCCTTCAATCCCATCAAAAGGGACGAAGGAAAACTCCGCGGTACCACCCTAATTGTCAAAATAGTTTTGACCACTTCATTGGTTCCAAGTTGTTAATGGTGTAATTCATCTTTGTCATAACCTAGGCTTACATCAACCGCCAAGTTTCTTTTTGCTGTCATTGACAAGACTACTTTTCGTCCATCGCTTGGAATATACTTTTTCACTTCAACGCGTTGAATCTATAAAGTATTTTACCACGTATTTAAATGTAGTCAATAAAATGAATTAAATTAAATATGTTATCTAGTCAATTTGATAAAAAAGAGCTGGATAAAACTTAGATCCAGCTCAGCAAATTTTAATGATTATTATTCTTTTTTCATAATATTAGTTTCTTTAAAGTATTTAATGAGGATATTTTCTACGTTTTCAAGATGCCATAACATAGCTTGTTTCGATTTTGTTTCATCTTGTTGTTCAATAGCCTCATAGATTTTCATATGCTCATCAAATAACTTTTCTCGTGTTGTTTGTTTAGAATATAGCCATATTCTTCTGGTTTCTTTCATCGTCTCGAACATCAGCCCAGATACTTGTTCTAAGAAAATAGAAAGTAATGGATTATGTGATGCTAGGGATATAGCAGTGTGAAATTCAAAATCAACTTTTTCCCCTAACTCTTCATTAAGAGGGGATTCTTTCATCTCCTCTAAAATCTCTCGCATTTTATTTAAATCTTCTTTCGTTCGATTTCGGGCCGCGGCAGTTACTGTTCCTACTTCAATAATTTTACGTACTTCTAAAAGGTCGGATATATCCTCTTTGTTCATAAGAATAGCCGTTGATAACGGAAATACTATTTGGTTTGCATCAAATGATTTAACAAATGTACCTTCACCTTGTTTGATATCAACTAATCCCATTGCTTTAAGTGCAGATAGAGCTTCTCTTATAGCAGAGCGACTTACTTGGAAGTTTTCCGAAAGTTGCTGGACTGAATCCAGGCGATCACCTGGTTGTAAGACACCTGTTCGAATCATTTCATGCAAAGCTTCTGCAACTTCTTCGTATATTTTTTTAGCTTTGATCTTTTTATATTGCAATATGTATTCACCTCGTAAATAGTAAAAACACTATTATTTCTATAATTATACATGATGTTGCTCTTCAAAGTATTTATTTACTTACGATAAATTTTCTAAAAATTGTTGAAAATATAAAAACTAAACAATATAATCTTATCATATAGTCATCAGATGACCTAATATTCATATTTTATAAATATATGGTTATAAAGGGGATTTTTTATCAGAGATTAGAATGTTTCTTGATAATTTAGGGGGAGAAAAAATGACATTTACGCAAAATTTCACAGCAGTAGGGGGAAGCTTGGGATGGACAGCACTAATTGCTGTTATTCCGATACTATACTTTTTCTGGGCATTAGTTATTAAAAAAATGAAAGGGCATAATGCCGGACTTACAACATTACTAGTTTCGTTGGTTTTAGCTGTAATCGTTTTCAAAGTGCCCGCTGGTACAGCAATTATGTCTGCTACACAAGGTGCTGTTTATGGATTAATACCAATAGGTTGGATTATTATCACATCTGTATTTCTTTATAATTTAACTGTAAAAACAGGATACTTTAATATTATTCGTCATTCAGTATTATCTATTACGGAAGACAGACGAATTCAAGCATTGCTTGTTGCGTTTTCTTTTGGAGCATTTTTAGAAGGTGCAGCAGGTTTTGGTGCACCAGTTGCGATTTCAGCAGCATTATTAGTAGGACTTGGTTTTAACCCTTTATATGCAGCAGGCCTGTGCTTAATCGCAAATACTGCACCAGTTGCATTTGGAGCAATAGGAGTGCCTATTACAGCAATGGAAGGTCCAACGGGAATCGCTGCAACTGAAATTTCAAAAGTTGTAGGACGTCAATTACCATTGTTATCAGTTTTTCTTCCATTCTTCCTAATTGTTATTATGGCTGGATTTAAAAAAGCTGTAGAAGTATTACCAGCAGTGCTCATCTCTGGTATTTCATTTGCACTTACGCAGTTCTTATCTTCTAACTTTTTAGGGCCTGAATTACCTGATGTTCTTTCAGCTTTAGTATCATTGGTAGCGCTTGCGGTATTTATGAAATTCTGGCAACCAAAAACAATCTTCCGTTTTAAAGCGGAACAGGAAGTAGCTGTAACCGTTGCTACAGTGGGACAAAATGAAGGAGAACATGAAGAACATTATTCGGGAGGGGAAGTTTTAAAGGCTTGGTCGCCATTTATTATTCTGACAGGATTTATCTCTATTTGGGGGATTCCAACAATTAAGCTTGCTTTAACAGGACATTACGAAGGGACAAATGTTATTTTAAAAGGTGTAAATGCTATTGGACATGCACTTACATTTATGCCTGAGGTTCCCTTTTTACACAACAAAGTACTTAGTGGCACATCTCATGAACCAATAGCAGCTGTATACAAGTTAGAATTGTTAGGGGCAGCGGGTACTGCAATTCTATTGGCAGCAGTTGTCACGAAATTTGTTCTAAAAGTATCTTGGAGTAAATGGATTGTAACTCTCATTGAAACAGTTAATGAAATAAAATATCCGCTAATAACTATTTGTTCAGTAGTTGCTTTTGCATATGTAGCAAATGTTGCAGGAATGACAACAACACTAGGATTGGTATTGGCAAAAACGGGCGCACTTTTCCCATTCTTTTCTCCAGTACTTGGTTGGTTAGGCGTATTTATCACAGGATCAGATACATCTTCCAATGTATTGTTTGCAAAACTTCAACAAGTTACTGCTGGTTCTGTTGGTATGGATCCAACCTTATCTCTTGCTGCTAATTCATCCGGGGGAGTTACAGGCAAAATGATTTCACCTCAATCCATTGCAGTTGCGACAGCGGCAGTTGGATTAGCGGGTAAAGAATCAGAATTACTACGGTTTACTTTAAAATATAGTATTTTCCTATTGTTACTGATCTGTATCCTAACATTCTTACAAAGTAATGTGCTATCTTGGATGCTTCCATAGAATAATTCTAAAGAGGTGTTATTTATAAGTTAAAAACTTATAGGTAACCCTTTTTACTTTCTGACAGTCAAAATTCATAATTCATCTCATTCAACATATTTTATAGTATTTATTAATAACAGAATCTTATGATATTATAGAATAATAGATTTATATAAGTGATAGTCATATATTGTTTGTTGAAAAATCTAAAAATTTTTAAAAATGATGTTTTATTGAAGGGGGATTTGATATGTCAGATAATATGTACCAATTATTTGCAATCATTATTTATATGGTTGCAATGTTGGGCATTGGATGGTATGCATTTATGAAAACGTCTAATTTGACAGATTATATGTTAGGTGGGCGTTCGTTAGGACCAGCTGTTACAGCACTGAGCGCAGGTGCTGCTGATATGTCTGGATGGTTATTAATGGGTTTGCCAGGTGCTATATATGCAAATGGGTTAATCGAAGGTTGGATTGCAATTGGTTTAACAATCGGTGCATATTTAAACTGGAGGCTAGTGGCACCGCGTTTACGCATGTATACACAAGTTGCAAATAACTCTATAACAATCCCTAGCTATTTAGATAATCGATTACGTGATCGTACAAAATTACTTAGAATTGCTTCGGGTTTAATCATTCTGGTATTCTTCACATTCTATGTATCTTCAGGAATGGTATCTGGAGGAGTATTTTTTGAAAGTTCTTTTGGTTATAGCTATCACACCGGATTGCTAATTGTCTCAGGCGTAGTGGTGGCTTATACATTGTTTGGAGGATTTTTAGCTGTTAGTTATACAGACTTTATACAAGGATTAACAATGTTTATAGCTCTTATAGCTGTACCGATTTTTGGCCTTTTTAAAACAGGTGGATTTTCAGAAACAGCTTCTTCTATTCGTGAAGTAAATCCTGACTTGTTAAGTTTTACTGCAGGAGGTACTGCAACAGCTGCAGTGATTATTTCGGCATTGGCATGGGGACTAGGCTACTTTGGTCAGCCACATATTGTTGTTCGTTTTATGGCTATTTCAAGTGTTAAGGAAACGAAACAAGCTCGTCGTATTGGTATTGGTTGGATGTTCTTAAGCCTATTTGGTGCCATTGCTACTGCACTTGTTGGTATCGCTTATTACCAACAAAATGGTCTGGATTTGAAAAATCCTGAAACAGTATTTATTGCATTAGGCCAAATATTATTTCATCCTTTTATCGCAGGTATTATGTTAGCTGCAATTTTAGCTGCAATTATGAGTACAATTTCATCTCAACTAATCGTTACATCCTCAGCATTAATTGAGGATATTTATAAGGCGATTTTCAAAAAAGACGGTTCAGATAAGCATTATGTCTTTATGGGAAGAATGGCAGTATTAATCGTATCATTAATCGCTATTGTTCTTGCTTGGAGTCAAGATAACAAAATATTGGATTTAGTGGCATTTGCATGGGCCGGTTTCGGTTCAGCTTTTGGCCCAATTATTTTACTTTCTTTATATTGGAGAAAGTTAACAAATTGGGGTGCTCTTTCGGGGATGGTAGTCGGTGCAGTTGTTTCTTATGTTTGGGGAACTATTGCTTCTCTTCATGAAAGACTTTATGAAATTGTTCCAGGCTTTGTATTAGGGTTGATTGTTGCTGTGATTGTAAGTTTAATGACTTACAAGAAAAGTGATGAAATTGAGAAAGAATTTGATGAAACATTAACTTTGTTGCAAGAGGAACAAAAATGAGTATCTTATAAATAAGAAGAAACTGTAAATTTCCCGTAGTTTTATATATAGCTACGGGCTTTTTTACAAGTAAGGGGATGAGTGCAATGTTTGAGTTAGATCATGTTGTTTATTTCACGAAAAAGGCACCTGTAGATATTGCTAAAGACATAACTATTGAAGGGATTCAGCCTGTTGTGGGAGGAAGACATTTACAATGGGGTACATTTAATGCTTTATTTTATACAAAGAATAGTTACATTGAATGGTTAGCTGTTGAAGATTCAACTATAGCAAAGAGGTCAACTCACCCTCTTGTTCAACAATTACTTTATGATATTGATGATGGTGAAGGATATAAAGCGTTGTGTTTACGTTCCGAAAATTTGGAGGAAAGTGATAGATATATCCGGAAACTAGGTTATCGAACGACTGGAATTATTCCTGCAGAAAGAAAAACGGCAGATGGTCAAATTATTAGATGGAAAATGCTTTTCATCAAACATAAGCTTGGGGATTCTTTACCGTATCCTTTTTTTATAGAATGGGAGCATTCGTTTGAAGAGCGACAAAAAATGCTAAAAGCTGATGGGACAATCCAAAAAGGTAATGAAGAAATACGCATAGAAAGATGCGTATTTCAGGTAAAAGATGTACAGCAAAAACTAATTCAGTGGTCACGCCTATTATCCTTGCCGATTACAGGTAATACTTTAAGGTTAAAGAATACAATATTTTCTTTTCAAAAGTTACCAGAAGGTAAGGAACGTTTACAAACAATCGATATTGTGAAAGTTTGAGTTTTAGACATTTCTTATGTTAGGATGGACATAACTTATATTATGGAAGATTAAGGAGAGTGGAATTCTACTCTCCTATTGTTTTTGAGATTGTGATTTTGTAACGTGAAGGAGGAAGTTTTTTGGAACCATTTATAGAGAAAGCTGTATTAGTAGGAGTTAACTTACGTAATGACTTACACTTTGACTATTCAATAGAAGAATTAGGGAATTTAGCTGAAGCGTTAGATGTTGAGGTAGTTGGAGTAGTAACACAAAATTTAGAAAGAATAAATCCTTCACACTATGTAGGTACAGGAAAAATAGAAGAAATTAAACATTTTTATGAAGCAGCAGATGCAAATTTGGTAATATTTGATGATGAATTATCGCCATCTCAAATTCGAAATTTAGAGAGAGATTTGGAATGTAAAGTAATTGACCGAACAATGCTAATCCTTGATATATTTGCTAGAAGAGCAAAGTCAAAAGAAGCTCAAATGCAAGTTGAATTAGCTCAATTACAATATATGCTACCTCGTTTAGTAGGACTTAGAGACTCTTTAAGTCGTCAAGGTGGAGGTACAGGCGGTGGATTCAAAAACCGTGGAGCTGGTGAAACAAAGTTAGAATTAGATCGACGAAAGATTGAAGATCAAATCGCCAAACTGCATAAAGAATTAGAAAGTGTAAAAGAACAACGTGAGACGCAAAGAAAGCAACGTCGCAAAAGTGAAATTCCTATTGTTTCAATAGTTGGGTATACAAACGCTGGAAAGTCCACTATTATGAATCAGCTACTGAACAAAATAGATCAAGAAGATCATAAACAAGTTTTTGAGAAAGACATGCTATTTGCGACACTTGAAACGTCGGTCAGACAAATATCATTGCCGGATAATAAAAGTTTCTTATTAACAGATACAGTTGGTTTTGTTAGTAAGCTTCCACATCATTTAGTAAAGGCATTTCGCTCTACTTTGGAAGAGGCGAGAGATGCAGATTTACTTTTGCATGTTGTTGATGCATCAAATGATGAAAATCAGTATATGATGGAAATTACAAATAATACTTTACAAGCAGTTGGTGTAGAGGATATTCCAACTTTATATGTATTCAATAAATCAGATTTAGCCAATCTCGCTTATCCTTATGTTAATAACGAACAAATTTGGATATCTGCAAAAGAAGGAAAAGGAATAGACGAACTACTAGAACTAATTCGCAAACATATTTTCTCAAATTATGTAACTTGTACGCTTTGTATACCATTTGAACGTGGGGACATTGTATCGTATATGAACGAGCATGCACATATTATGGAAACTTCATATGATGAAAGAGGAACTATTATTGAAGTAGAACTTCATGAGGCGATTGCCGAAAAATATAAGGAATTTTGGTTAAACTAAAGAGGTAGCAAATTGCTATCTCTTTTTATATGTGTAAATTATGGGTATTTATGAATTGAAGTGTGTTTCTGGAAAATACAGCAATGTTATAGAAGGAGTTCCCAAAAGTTAAATAAATAATAATTTTCCACCCTCGTTAATCTCAGGAATCCTTTATTTATGGGGTTTTTTGTTATTTAAATAGTCTAAAAATATAAAATTATCTGTTTATTATGTTTTTTTGACAACTTCAAATTGTGCGTGTATAATGGACAACATCTTCACTAAATTATAAACCTATAATTTTTATAGTTTGAATTGTGAGACTATTTTTTATATTGAAAGAAGGAGAGTTTTCTTATGGCAACTAAAGAGGAAATCGTCAAGTCAGTTCCTCAAACAGGATTCTTCGGACATCCTAAAGGTTTATTTAGTTTGTTCTTTACAGAATTTTGGGAACGATTCTCATACTACGGTATGAAAGCAATCCTAATCTACTTCATGTATGATACTGTTCAAAACGGTGGTTTAGGATTAGATAAAGCTACAGCTGCTTCAATCATGGCAATTTATGGTTCACTTGTATATATGTCAGGGATTATTGGTGGATGGATTGCTGACCGTATTCTCGGTACAAGAAGAACAATCTTTTGGGGTGGTATTTTAATCATCTTAGGTCACTTGTCTTTAGCAATTCCTGGTGGTTTAACATTCTTATTTGCTTCAATGATTTTGATTATTCTTGGTACAGGTCTTTTGAAACCAAACGTATCTTCAGTTGTTGGTGATATGTATGCAGAAGATGATACTCGTCGTGACGCTGGTTTCAACATTTTCTACATGGGGATTAACGCAGGTGCATTTATCTCTCCATTAATCGTAGGGGCAGTACAAAAAGAGTATAATTATCATGTAGGTTTTAGTATTGCAGCAATCGGTATGGCAATTGGTTTATTTATGTATACACATAAACAAAAACAAAAATTGGGCCTTGCAGGTCTAGAACCTAAAAATCCATTAAATATTCAAGAACGTAACAGTATCCTTAAAAAATTCATCGCTGCTGTTATTATCGTGGCAGTATTGGTAGTTATTGCAGCAATGTCAGGTATGTTATCAATTGGTAGCGTCGTTAACTTCTTTACTGTAATCGGCTTATTAGCTCCAATTGCTGTATTCATCTGGATGTTTACTAGTAAAAAAACAAAAAAAGAAGAAAAATCACATCTTCTTGCATATATTCCTTTATTCATTACAAGTACAATGTTCTGGGTTATTCAAGAACAAGGATCAACAATTCTTGCAGCGTATATTGATACTCGTACAGATTTAACAATGGGATCATTTAAAATTCCAGCAGCATGGTTCCAATCTTTGAATCCATTATTTATCATTACGATGGCACCAATCTTTGCTTGGATTTGGGTGAGAATGGGTAAACGTCAACCATCTACACCGATTAAATTTGCATTCTCACTTTTATTTGCCGGGGTTTCATTCTTAATCATGATTATTCCAGCAATCACTTCTGGTGGTAAAGAATTAATTAGCCCTTGGTGGATTGTTCTTTCATTCTTCTTAGTAGTCGTAGGGGAATTATTAATGTCACCAGTAGGTCTATCAGCAACAACTAAATTAGCTCCAGCGGCATTTGCAGCACAAACGATGTCACTTTGGTTCTTAACAAGTACTGCAGCTCAAGCATTGAATGCTCAATTTGCAAAATTATTTGCAAAAATTACTGAAGTTCAATATTTCGGATATCTAGGAGGAGCATCTGTTTTACTATTCTTAGTTATGTTAATCTTAAGCCCATGGATTTCTAAGAAAATGGGTAATATTCGATAAAGTGAAACGCCTGTAATAAGAGTCACTAATTGTGATAGAAACCTGTCCTAAAATCATTTTAGATGATTTTGGGACAGGTTTTTTTATATTCTCCAACTACAATACTTTTGCTGCGGAGAGGCATAATAACGTCCTTCTTCATTCTAATTGAGAATATGGGTACTCTAAACATCGATGGTGAAGGGGTTTATAGAGTCTTCGGAAAATATTTGATAATCATTTTCATTTAACTATTGAAATAGAATTTACTGATGGTATAATATGTATTGTAAGTAAATGATAATGATTTTCAATAGATTGTATTACTTATAAAATGGAAAAAGTCGGGGTTGTTATGAAGAAACGATATTTGTTTATAGCATTAATTGTTTTATCAATCTTATCTCTTTTTGTTGGGGTAAGTAGTATTTCACCAAAGGATTTGCTAGACATACATTCGGACAAAACACAAATTTTCCTTATTAGCCGTGTACCAAGGTTAATAGCCATTATATTGGCGGGGGTTGGAATGAGTATTGCTGGTTTAATCATGCAAAGTTTAAGCCGTAATAAGTTCGTTTCACCAACCACAGCAGGAACATTAGATGCCACTCGCTTAGGTATTCTTGTATCGATGTTGTTATTTGCAAATGCATCGATGTTAGAGAAAATGGCGGTTTCCTTTGTATTTGCTTTAGCTGGCACCCTATTATTTATGCAAATTTTGGACCGTATTAAATTTAAAGATGCAATTTTCATTCCGCTTGTTGGGTTAATGTTCGGAAATATCTTGTCTTCAATTACCACTTTCTTCGCCTATAAGACGAATACTATTCAGAATATTTCGACTTGGTTGCAAGGTGATTTTTCAATGATTATGAAAGGACGCTATGAATTACTTTATATAAGTGTGCCAGTATTAATCATTGCATATTTATATGCAAATCGTTTCACTGTTGCAGGAATGGGGGAAGACTTTGCGAAAAATTTGGGTCTAGCATATAAACGTATCGTTAATTTTGGGTTAATCCTTGTAGCGTTAATAACAACTACTGTTGTATTAACTGTAGGAATGATTCCATTTTTAGGGTTGATTATCCCGAATATTGTTTCCATTTTTAAGGGGGATCATTTACAAAAGACTTTACCTCATACTGCATTACTCGGTGCAATCTTCCTTTTGGTTTGCGATATCTTAGGACGATTGCTCATATATCCATATGAGATATCGATTAGTTTAATGGTTGGCGTTATTGGTAGTGCAGTCTTCCTATTCTTGTTGTTTAGGGGGAAAGCATATGCGTAATAGTATAAAGATTTTAATATTAGCAGGTTTGTCTACGATTTTTTGTGGATTATATTTGTTTCAAGGATTGAATGGTAATTATGATTACATATTGCCACGACGTATGATCAAATTGATTGCTATGGCACTGACAGGGGTTTCAATTGCGTATTCAACCGTTATATTCCAAACAATCACACATAATCGTATTCTAACCCCAAGTATTATGGGATTAGACTCATTGTACTTATTGCTGCAAACGGTGATTATCTTTTTCCTTGGCTCTAGCCATATGGCGGTGATGAATACACAAGTTAACTTCTTTATATCTGTTATCGCTATGGTTGGTTTTGCCTTACTACTTTACCAGTTTTTATTCCGCTCCGGCGGACGTCCAATTTACTTTTTACTTCTAGTAGGAATCATTGTAGGGACATTTTTAGGAAGCATTACAACCTTCTTGCAAGTATTAATCGATCCGAATGAGTTTACTCGAGTGCAAGATAAGATGTTTGCAAGTTTTAATAATGTGAATGGTGATTTAGTGTGGTTTGCATTAGTAATCGTCATCATTGTTATGATTATTGGATTGAGAATGGTCAATGAGTTAGACGTTTTATCCCTTGGACGTGATAATGCCATTAATCTAGGTGTCCCATATGATAAGGTTGTAAAACGTATGCTTATTATATCTGCTGTATTGATTGCTGTTTCAACAGCATTAGTTGGTCCAATCACATTCTTTGGATTAATCGTCGCTAACCTTTCCTATCAATTTTTTAATACTTATAAGCATTCCGTGTTAATCACGGGTGCAGCCCTATTAAGCTTAGTTGCTTTAATCGGTGGGCAATGGATTGTCGAACGTGTATTTACATTCTCAACAACTTTAAGTGTCATCATCAATTTCATCGGTGGTATTTACTTTATTTACTTATTATTAAGGGAGAGTCGATCTGCATGATCCAAGTAAAAGAAATATCCAAAAACTTCGGTAAAAAGAGAGTTGTTGATAAGGTAAGTGTTGATATAAAGCGTGGGAAAATCACGTCATTTATCGGTCCGAATGGGGCTGGTAAATCGACATTACTATCAATGGTAAGTCGATTATTGGATGCAGATACTGGGGAAGTATTACTTGATAGTACTGATGTGAAAAAAGTAAAATCAAATGATTTTGCAAAACGAGTTTCGATATTAAAACAATCGAACTTTATGAATGTACGTTTAACGATTCGTGAACTTGTTTCTTTCGGGAGGTTCCCGTATTCACATGGACATCTAAATGCGAAAGACCATATGAAAGTCGATGAAGCAATTCAATATATGAACTTAGAAGATATTCAACATGATTATTTAGATGAGTTATCAGGAGGACAACGACAAAGAGCTTTTATAGCGATGGTCATTGCACAAGATACGGAATACATTTTACTAGATGAGCCTTTAAATAACTTAGATATGAAACATTCTGTTCAGATTATGAAAATTTTACGCAAGCTTGTAGACGAGTTAGACAAGACAGTTGTCATTGTTTTGCATGATATTAATTTTGCATCTGTCTATTCAGATTATATTGTAGCTTTAAAGGATGGAAGGGTCATTAAGGATGGACCGACAAATGAAATTATTAACTCAGAATCATTAAAAGAAATATATGATATGGACATTCCTATTCAAGAGATGAATAGCTGTCGTATCTGTGTATATTTTAATTCATAATAAAGCCCAGGGGTGAAATGTCAATCATAAA
>NZ_ML122563.1:0-57733 GCF_003844195.1 Rummeliibacillus sp. TYF005 | reverse complement strand
CTTGCTTGTTCAGTTTTCAAGGTTCATATCTCGTCGTCATCTTAACGACTTATATATCTTAACACGTCTTTTTCTAAAAGTCAAGAACTTTTTTTAAAAGTTTTAAGTCATATTTTGTCGTTTTATTTACTTACGAGTCAACGTTGTTAACTATACTCCCCTATTAATCGATTGTCAACTTAAAATCCAATTTTATTTTTAACTTAATCTAGATAAACTACAATAAACAATTTTAAATGCTCAATTATATATAGATAGCCTCTCTATTCCACCCATACTATATATCAATTTATCAATTTATCAAGCTATGAAATCCAGTACATAAAGCAAAAGGCAGTATTCCCTTGTCGGAATGCTGCCTTTTCACTTTTATTTTCTATTATTATTATCTTACCCAGATAAAGTAAGCTAAGAAGACGAAGAATAAAACATACATTAATGGATGTACTTCTTTTTTACGTCCCGCAAGTAACATTGTAATTGGATAGAAGATAAAACCAACAGCAATACCTGAAGCAATACTGTAGCCCATAGGCATCATAAACATTGTCATAAATGCTGGAACTGCAATTTCGAATTTATCCCATTCAATTAATCGTAAAGACGATGCCATCATTACACCGACAATAACTAACGCTGGGGTTGTTACAGCCATGGTAACTACACTTAATAATGGCGAGAAGAATAATGCTAGTAAGAACATCACTCCTACTACAACTGCTGCGAAACCAGAACGTGCACCTGCACCAACACCAGCTGTAGATTCTACATATGCAGTAGTTGTTGAAGTACCGAAGATAGAACCAACTGTTGTACCTAAAGCATCTGCTAGTAAAGCTTTACCTGCACGAGGTAATTTGTTGTCTTTTACTAATCCTGCTTGGTTTGCAACTGCCATTAAAGTACCTGCTGTATCAAAAAAGTCTACAAATAGGAACGTTAAGACAACAACTAAGAATTTCACATTAAATAAAGAAGATGGATCATGAATAATCGGATCTAATGCAACCCCAAAAGTTGGAGATACACTTGGAATTGATGAAACAATTGCTTTTGGTACTTCTACTAAACCAAAAATCATACCAATTACAGCTGTAATAATCATACCGTAGAAAATACCAGCTTTTACTTTACGTGATAACAAGATAACTGTGATGAAAATACCTGCAATTGCTAGTAATACATTTCCATCAGTGAAATCACCTAAAGTAACAAATGTACTTTCGCTAGCAACAACAATCCCAGAATTTTTTAAACCAACAAATGTTATAAATAATCCAATACCTGCAGATACAGCATATTTTAGCTGAACAGGAATAGCATTAATAATCGTTTCTCGAATACCTGTCAATGAAAGAATGATAAAGATTACACCTGAGAAGAATACACCTGTTAAACCTGTTTGCCATGGAATATGGTAAGTTAAAATAACTGTATAAGCGAAGAAAGCATTAAGTCCCATACCCGGTGCTAAACCGATAGGATATTTTGCAATAAAGCCCATGATGAACGAACCAACTGCTGCAGCCAAAGCTGTTGCAACAAATACAGATCCGTAATCCATGCGCATTGCATCTGGTAAGTCTTTTACATCTGCTAATGTTAAGATTAGTGGATTTAGCGCTAAAATATACGCCATCGCTAAGAATGTTGTAACTCCCCCAATTATCTCTCGGCGATAATTTGTACCAAGTTCTTCAAATTGGAAATACTTTTTCATGATTAATCCTCCGTATGCCGTCTTATACGTCATGAGAATAAAAAAGACAATCAACTTAATAGTGAGTTGACTGCCTACGATTCTTCACATTCTATGAATCATGTAAAGATTTAAAAGAAGAAATTATTATTTTATCTTCTTTATTAAAATCGTAGTCAAGTCATTTACGGTAACTCGGTAGAAACTTTCGGGCCATATTCCCGACATTATACGACGACGTTATTTAATTTACTTTGATAATATAACATGGTTCTATCACTAATTCAATACTTTTTCCGAACATTCCTTATACATTATCGCAAATAGTTCGTGAAAAAAACATTGAAATTAAAATAAGTCGTCGATGATAGATGAAAACAATTTATCTTTGCTCGAAAATATGCGACATTATACTTACACTTACTAACTAATTTTTAATGAGGTGATTCTAATAAACAAAATAGTAGCTCCTTCTACCAACTATACTCAAATCATTCAAGCCGAAAATTTATTGATTGAAGAAATTGAAGAAAACACACATCTAATCGATTGTGAAATTGATTGCCGTTTTGGTAGAAAACAATTACAAGAAGTTCAATTTGAAAATTGCCGATTCTTATTAAATGATTATTCACAAATGGAATTTTTAGATATCATATTCAAGAAATGTGACCTTTCTAACTTCAACTTTTCCAAATCCATATTTTATAGATGTAAATTCCAAGCATGTAAATTAATCGGCTCGCAATTTATTGGCAGTACATTGAAAGATATATATTGGCAAGACTGTTTTATGAATTATGCTGTATTCTCCGATAGTATTTTAAAACAGGTTTGTTTTGAGGATAGTCAATTAAAAGAGGTATTTTTCCAAAGCGTTAGTTTTAATAAAGTTGATTTTCTCAAATGTAATTTACAACTCGCTGATTTTACAGAAAGTAAATTAAATGGTTTAGATTTTTCAACTTCAGATTTTATAGACATAAGACTTACACCCAACTTAGCAAAGGGGATGTCAATTCGGTTTGATCAAGCAGCTTCTATTGCTGCTACGCTTGGTGTAATCATTAAAGATTAGTGAATAATAGCCCACTTACCTTAATAAGATAAGTGAGCTTTTTTGTGTGAAAAATCTCATATCATAATCATAAATTCAATTAGATTGTATATACCTAAAGAACTTCTTATCGTAACATCTGCTTATCCAATTAGGATTTCTTTTTCTTTCTGTTTGATTGTTGAGTTTTATCGTGGTTTGTTTTGTTGTTTTTGTTTTTAGCTTTCGAATCCCATTCAGCAGCAAACTCTTCATGTAAATTGTCTTTAGGATTATTGTTATTGCTATTGGTATCATCTTTATCTGTACTTTTATAAAGATCGAAAGGATTATGAGTTCTTACGTTCATGGTCCTCTTGTTGTTTTTATTGCCCATGGCGTATCACCTCCTAACAATAATTTGTTCTTTTTGGAGGTTTTTATGCTCTATCCGTTTTATATTATTTTTTGTCGGTTAGTCTTGAGTTAAATGCCATAAGCGATCCAACGGTAACTCATCTTCCGTAATATTTTCTTTTTCAAATAATACCCGACTTAAAGCAAGTTCTATTGATTCCACATAAAACGATATGATGACATTGCAATGGGCTAAAGCAAGATGATTTGTTACGCTTTTTGAAAATTGATCTAAATCATATATGTGATTTTCCTTTACTGGGATATCAGAATAAACTTTTACTATTACTAAGTTTTTCCTTAAGACATCCTCCCAAAAATCATTATCTTCATAATCACCTAAATCAAAATCGTCTTGTCTTGAAGGACGATTTTCGTCAAAAATAAACATTCTGTATGTAATTCTATCAATCTCAATATCCCATATGTCTATGTCTTTAAACCGGAACACTCGGTTGAAATTATCAATTATATTAATCACCCTCTATTTAATACATAACGAATTCCATAAATAACTAACAATTTAAATATATGTAATGAAAAGCATTAAATCAAATTATCTGAAGCTTATGTCTCCGGAGGTCATCTATTAGTTCAAAAATTTTTTAACATAAAAAAACTCCCTTATTTTCAAAAGTAGAAAATAAGGGAGAACATATTTATAATTTCAATTGTTACGAGTGTGAGCAATTCCCTCAATCTACACTTGTATTTCTCGGGGTGCTTCGCATCCTCGTCGCAATGTGTCTATTCCCACTCGATAGTAGCTGGTGGCTTAGAAGTCACGTCATACAGTACGCGGTTAATGTGGTTTACTTCGTTGACGATACGTACTGAGATTTTTTCTAGTACGTCCCAAGGGATACGTGCCCAGTCTGAAGTCATGCCGTCGATAGACGTTACTGCACGGATACCGATTGCGTAATCGTAAGTACGTTGATCGCCCATTACACCTACTGATTTGATATCAGGAAGTACAGTGAAGTATTGCCAAATGTCACGATCTAGACCAGCTTTAGCAATTTCTTCGCGTAAGATTGCATCAGATTCGCGAACGATTTCTAGTTTTTCTTCTGTTACTTCGCCTAGAACGCGGATTGCAAGACCTGGTCCTGGGAATGGTTGGCGCCATACGATTTCGTCAGGAATACCTAGTTCAGTACCTAATGCACGTACTTCGTCTTTGAATAATGTTTTAAGTGGTTCGATTAGTTCGAACTGCATATCTTCAGGAAGTCCACCTACGTTATGGTGAGATTTGATTGTTTGTGCAGTTGTTGTACCACTTTCGATAATATCAGTATATAGAGTACCTTGAGCAAGGAAGTCCATACCTTTAAGTTTTGAAGCTTCGTCATCGAAAACATAGATAAATTCGTTACCGATAATTTTACGTTTTTTCTCAGGATCACTTACGCCTGCAAGCTTGTCCATAAAACGTTTACGAGCATCAATTTTAATCATGTTAATACCGAATTTACCTTCGAATGTTTGCATAACGCTTTCTGCTTCGCCTTTACGCAATAAGTTGTGGTCAACGAACATACATGTTAGTTGGTCACCGATTGCTTTATGGATTAACACTGCAACAACTGAAGAGTCAACGCCACCTGAAAGTGCGCAAAGAACTTTTTTGTCTCCAACTTGTTCGCGAATTTTTTCAATTTGCATGTCGATGAAGCTATCCATTGACCAATCACCTTTAGCACCACAAACATCAAATACAAATTGACGTAAAATATCATTACCATATACAGAGTGACGTACTTCTGGATGGAATTGTACAGCATAGAATTTACGTTCAGCATTTGCCATTGCTGCAATTGGGCATGATGCACTTGTAGCGATAGTAGTGAAACCTTCTGGTGTTTTAGTAACTAAATCACCATGACTCATCCAAACAACTTGTTCTTTTGGAAGTTCACCAAATAACGCATTATCTTCTAATACTTTAATTTCTGCTTTACCGTATTCACGATGGTCAGCTGATTCCACTTTACCACCTAAAGAATGCGTCATTAATTGCATACCGTAGCAAATACCTAGAATTGGTAAGCCCATGTCGAAGATTTTTTCATCAATATGGAATGCATTTTCATCGTATACTGAGTTGGGACCACCAGAGAAAATGACACCAGTAGCATTCATCGCCTTTAGTTCTTCAGCTGTGATTGTGTGAGGATGTAATTCACTATAAACACCGAACTCACGAATTCGACGAGTAATAAGTTGGTTGTATTGACTACCAAAATCAAGAACGATAATTTTTTCTTGATCTTTTAAAATTGTACTAACTGACAACAGTTCCACCTCTTCTATATTTTATAAATGAAACTTCTCTTATATAAGTTACTAATATGAAAAGAACGCGTTGAAAGTAACATTCTTCCTACGCGTTCAGTCTCTACAAAAGGCAAATAAACTATGTCTAAACATAGCTATATTCACCTTCATAGTCAAACCATTTACGGTAGCTTGGTAGAAACATTCGAACCATATTTTCGAACATATACGAGGGCAGTTCAATTATTTATAATTTTTCTTAATCTTACAGTTTATAAGAGCCAAAATCAACCTGTTATACGATTGATTAAATATTCCCAACATTCTATAATTTTATCCTTATCCATTGTTGAGGCCCCATTACTATAAAGATATTCTTCATAAATGTTCGTCAAATTGCTCATATGGTCAGTACCAAGTTTTTTATCAACAAGTTTGGCAAATTCACTAAGAGTTTGTCCTTCTTCTTTTGATAATCCATTTAAAGAAAGCTGATGAAGTAAATCATTATACAGACGATCTATGGTTATATTATTTTTTCCTTTAAATCGATATTTCAACAATAGCCACTTTGGCATCCATTTTTTTCGTGTTAAATAGCCGAGAGCTGCTAGTATTAAAACGATTACTGCAAAAATGGTAATAACTTTGTTCCACTTTTTGCTTGTCGTTTTTGTTTCATTTTGACTTTGCTTGTCTTCTAGTTGCTGCTGTTTTTTCTTTTCTTCTTTTTTCGCTTGTTCTTTCTCTTGCTTTGCCTTTTTCTTTTGCTCAGCTTTTTTTTGCTTTTCTTCTTTTGCTTTTTCATTTTCCTTTTGCTTTGGATTGATGGTTCCTTCATTTTCTTCATCTTTCACATCGTTTAGAACATTATCAAATCCATCGAAACCAATTGTTGGCTCGAAAGACATCCAACCCACTCCAGGTATATATGCCTCTACCCAAGAATGTGCATTGTTGTTTGTGACAACAAAACGGTGAGTACCGTTATCAGAAGACACTTCATCTCCTTCTGAAAATCCCTTTACCCAACGTGCTGGAATGCCCAATGTACGAAGCATCACAACCATTGAAGTAGAGAAATTGTCACAATATCCAGATTTCGTATCAAAGAGGAATTGATCTACATAATCTTGGCCCTCTTTCGGTACTGCTACATCTGTTCGTGAATATTGATAACCGTTATATTGAAAATAAGAAACAATGGCATTTGCCTTATCATAAACGTTCTTTTCACCTTTTGTTATTTCTTTCGCCAAATTATTTACACGTTCAGGTAAAGTAACTGGAAGTTGCAGATACTGATCGTATTCTTTTGGAAGTTTTCTTAAATCCGACATTTTCGTTTTTTCTAACGCTTTCAAACTATATTCAGGTGTGGAATAGGACATTGAATACTTTGGTAAAAGTACCTTTTGCTCATTAATAGAAGGTCGTATTTTTTCACCATCAATCTCAATATAAAATGACTTTTCGTCATTTGGTTGATCAATCGATTTTAACCCATATGGTTGCATGATAAACTTATAGTCTTTCTTTAAAGTGATTGTCGCAACATCTGTGTTTTTTTCCTTACCAGGTTTTAATGACATTGGGATATCTTCACCGTATTCAAAGGTATGTACATAGACATCTCCTGGTTTTCGTACCCACCCTTTTCCGGTATAAATATTTTTCGTTTCGATACGCCAATATTGATTTACTTTTGCTGCTACTTCAAAAACAGGACGACTATCTTCTTCAAAAGGACCACCTAGTTTACTATCATCCTCAACATATCCTATTTTCCCGATACCAGCATTTTGACCATTCTTCCAATCCATTAGTTTTGCGATAGAATCTGGTGTATTCACTATAGCTTGTTTTTTAGGTATTAAGAAAGCAAATACAGAGCTACCAATAATCATAAGAACAAGTGGTATCAATAACATGGTATAGTGTTTTGCCTGTAATTTAACCTGACTACCATTAAATAGACGGTTTACAAACAATACGCCCATTAGTAATGTTCCTAATACCATGACGCGGATTATGGCAGAGTCGGCATTATACTTAGTCAGTGAATCTATTAAGCATAAGAAAATGATTGTTGTTAAAAAGAAATATACAACAGTATGCTTGACTGTTAACCAATGATGGATTAGATAGATTGTCATCCATAATAAAACAAAAAATAAAATACTACGAAATGAATCCGTTACATCATTCCAATCACCTGCTATTAACGCTTTCACGCTTATCCCAAAATCACCAGCAATTTTCATCATACTGTCTACAGAGAAAAATTTTGTCCCCAAGTATACATACATAAGGAACCAAATGATATATAAAAACTTAATCGCAAAAGATAGTACACCATTTAAGTTAACGATGTTACTTCCTAAGCAAAGCACTATAAAAACAAGAAATAATCCAAGATGTCCAGTGCTCGTCAACTGTACAATAGGCATGAGCCATTCTACCAACATCCAAAATATAATAAGATAAAGGCCCATCAAGCTCGTCCATTTCACTATTGATGAATTGCTCATTTTAACACCTCCGTAAAGGCATCTGAAAATTGTTCACGTGTGATTGGTAAGACAAATATTCCATTTTCCTTTGCTATGATCTCCATCTTTTCCTCTTGCTCTGAAATAACTTGTTCTGGATTTCGAATGATAAAACAAATTACAGCTTGGGATTGTTTGAAGTTTTTTTTCAAGATATTAATCCATTCAAGTGTGAGAGATCCTGTAACAAAATAAAGCATTGTTGCGCTAATTAAATTACGATTTTGCACATATTTAGGCCCAACTTGTTCAACTAAATTTGGTTTTACAGCTGCAAGATAATAGAGTGCTTGTTGTAATTGTTCCACGGTCTGAATTTGATTGAAAAAAGCTGGTTTCGCTCCTGCAGATAAAAACGACATCGTAAAATGCTGATTCGTAACAGCTGTTAACACAGACGCACAAAACTCTACTTGTTCCTCAAATAAATCAGAAGGTGACTCATCTAATACTAGACAAACATTTAATGATTGTTGGTCTTCAAATTCTTTCGTTTGTAAGCTTTGTGTTTTGGCAAATGTCTTCCAATGAATCCACGTCATACGATCTCCAGGTTGATATTCGCGAATACCTGAAACCATAGTTGTATCACGTACTATCGCGCTATGCTCTGTACCTGCACCACTATTTCTGGAGATTTGTAACGGCGTATAAACTATATTCGTAATACTTGGATAAACAACAATTGAACGATTTGCTGGTATTAAAACTTTCTTTTTTACCCAACCAAAAAAATCTGCAATGGTCAGTTCAATTCCTTCTAATTGGTAATGACCACGTGGCATATTTGGAATTTCATATTGCCAAGAGAATTGCTCTTTCCAGCCCATTATTAAAAAATGTCGAGTTTGGTCTACCTCTTCAACAAATAGCTCATTTGGCACGCTTTCCTGAATTATCGTATAGAGTAATGGAAATCGCGAATTTCTCGTCAACGTAATCTTCATCCGAAGAGAATCACCTTGTTCTAAACGTCCAGAAATCATTGTCCTTTCAACTGAAAAATTTTTAACTGGCACAAAAAACAGCATGATTGAGTAAATGGCAAAAGGTAAAAACATAAAGAATATAAACCAGCTGACAAACCCACCTTGCATCAATGCAAAAGATAGAGAAATAGCTAACAAAAATACAACCAATATAAAACGTATAATCGCTTGCGATAGCCACTTTACTTTATATCTTTTCATCATCTTGAAGCCCTTTTAATCGGTACAGATGTATTAATAATAACGCGACCAATAATTTCTTCAGGTGTAATACCGTCATAGCGTGCTTCTGGTTTTAAAATGAGACGATGAGCAAAAACAAAAGGTGCTAAAAATTGAACGTCATCTGGTGTTACAAATTGGCGTCCTTTCAACAAGGCATACGCTTGGGATGCCTTCATCAAAGCGATGGAACCACGAGGACTCGCACCGAGATATACATATTGATGTTCACGAGTTGCTCTAGCTAGTTCCACAATATAGCCTTTCACTAATTCATCAACATGGACTCTTTTCACTTCTTGTTGTAGAACCTTCAATTCATCTAGCGTAACTACCGAAGTCAACGTTTCAATCGGACGTGTTCCTTCTGCTCTTCGTAATACTTCAATTTCATCATCATGACTTGGGTAACCCATTTTCAATTTTAATAAGAAACGGTCTAATTGTGCTTCAGGCAGTGGATATGTTCCTTCATACTCAATAGGGTTTTGAGTAGCCATTACAAAGAAAGGCTTTGCAATTTGAATGGTTTCCCCATCAATTGTAACTGCAGCTTCTTCCATTCCTTCTAATAGGGCAGATTGTGTTTTAGGTGATGTACGATTAATCTCATCGGCCAATACGATATTCCCCATTATTGGACCAGGACGAAAATGAAACTCCATATCTTTTGGATTATAAATGGAAACACCAATTACATCCGATGGCAGCAAATCGGGTGTAAATTGTATTCGTTTAAAATTAGCACTTACGGATTTAGCAAGTGCACGAACCATCATAGTCTTCCCTACACCTGGTACATCTTCCAGTAAAACATGTCCTTCTGCCAACAATGCCACAACACTAAGTTCTGCGATATGCTTTTTGCCAATCATTACTTTTTCTATATTATTGATAATGGATTGTAACTTTTCTTGTGTCTCCATTAATTGGCCTCCTGTCAATTATCCTTTTTATTGGTTCTTTTTCTCAATTAGCATTATTATAGCATGATTGTTTTTAATCCTTACAAAAAACACGACTTACTATTTAGTCGTGTTTTCATACATTATTACATTTATTTCTATTTTTGAATGATTTCATGCATAAAAAGTTCTTCTAAATGCAATGTTTTTGAATCTTGTAAAACAGATTTAATATTTCCATGTTTTAAAACATGCCCTTCATGTAGCAAAAGTACATCATCTGCTAATTCTTCAGCAAAAGAAAGTAAATGTGTAGAAAATAGAATCGTTTTACCACAGTCTTTTTGTTCTTGTAAGATCGTTTTCAATTCAGCAATCCATCGTATATCTAAACCATTTGTTGGTTCATCTAAGATTAATAATTGCTCATCTCCTAATAACGCTTGTGCCAAGTTAATCCGTTGGCGCATTCCCTTCGAAAATTGGCGAACTCTTTGTTTACGATATTCCCATAGTCCTACTCTTTTTAGTACTCTATCAATTTCGCTTGACGGTATTTTCTTTAGTCCTGCAAGTAACTGCAAAATCTCTAATGCTGTAAGAGTTGGTGGAAAGTTGACATCATCTGGCATATATCGAATCGATGGATGTGTAGCCCATGTCAATTTACCATTATCAGGCTTTTCTTCTCCGATTAATAGGCGAATTAGCGTACTCTTACCAGCTCCATTACCACCAGCCAAAGCAATGATTCGCCCCTCTTGTAAGGTAAATGAAACATTATCTATTCCTTGGTCCTCCGAATACTTTTTCACAAGATTTTTTCCTTCTACAATCATGCTTGACGCCCTCTTTTCATTAGCACCCATTTTGCAAATACTAGCGGTATTACAATCCATAAGATTGTGACAAATGCATACAAAACATACCCTACCGTTGAGCTATAAAATTCAGTGAAACTATAGAAGGACGGCCCCAATACAGATGTTTGATCAGAAAATAGAAAATAACCGAAACGAATCCATTCTGCTGGGTTGATGTGAAGCATGATAATGGTTAACTTCTGTAAGACATGTCCTGCAACAACTGTTCCAATAGCCATTAAAGCATATGATAATAGCAATAATGATAATGCCCATACTACTAATGACAAAGCTAATGCATGTAAACGGTTTTTCGCAAAACTACCACAAAGTATAGCGATGGACGAAAATAGTAATACCGTCAAAATAGACAATCCTACAAATAGAATTGGTAGATGTACTTGACCTGATATTCCACTCATTCCTAATATAACCGCAAAAGCTAAACATAAAATAAGCATAAATGATAGGATTAATGCGATATATTTACCAAATATATACTGTGTAATTGTCATCGGATATGTTTTTAACAAAGAAAACCATCCTGACTCTAAATCACTTGCAACCCCCATGCTTCCAATGGTTAAGATAAATAATGGCAATAAGAATAGAAGTAAATTTAAAAAACTAGCTGTTTGTCTTGTAAAACCATTGAAATCGGGTAATGCAATTTGTTGAATAAGCGATATAGCAGCAAAAACAAAAACAAAAAGTACTGCTACTAATTGCATCCAACGGCTTCGCAACATTTGTCTCCACTCTAACCGTATAAATAGGTGATTATTCAATGATGAACACCCCATTTAAATGTATCTAGATCACTATAGCTTAATAACTCTCCTTTACCTTCTTTTTCAATATATTTTTTCGCTTTATCTTTTGTTTGAAAGGCAATTACTCCATATGACATGGGTGTCCAAATATCTTTGTCATATACATAAGAGGCTGTTTTCACATCAAGCCATTTTTTTCCGCTTTTATCTTTTATAAATGCCTTACCTAAATCATCTTCGTCCATATCTTTCATATATTCGACTAAACAACCTAAATCATCAAATATTTCGTAATCTCCATTTTTCAAAGCAATTTCCCCTGCATACTCTTTATGAACAATACTCATATTGCATATTTTGCAGATGTCAGTTTCACTAACAATTTTTCTAGGTTTATATTCTTTGTTTCCACATGCTTGTAAACATAGTACTATCGCGAAAATACCTACCAACCATCTCTTCTTCATCCTTGAATTTCCTTTCTCCAAAACCATAGTATTGTAAACACAAGTCCAACTCCTAACACCAATTTCCAAACAATCATTGTATTTTTCCTTTTTATAGACATAGTGCTTTGCATTAAAGGTTCTTGATCAACTAGTTGTTCTTTCTCAATGACATTTGTTTGGCGGTCTATCTCATTAAGTAACACTACACTTGGTGATTCGATAAAATATTGATAAGCGGGTTGTCTAACCATCCATTGTCCAAAGCTTTGAAGTGCTACATAATTGCGGTCACCAATACCATCGCTATTAACATCAATCCCCGCATAATCATCATAGTAATTTTGGACAATCTGACTGCCTGTTCCGTCTGAGCGGAGATTAACAATATTCCCGATAAAATTATTTCGCTTCACTTGATTTTCTTCATTTGAACGAATAAGTTCTATTGCTGATTGATTCATTAAAAATACATTCTTTTTTATCGTCGAATTTGTTAAATTTTGAGCCGAAATTGCTGTTCGATTATTTTGGAATTCATTCGCAAATATTTTTATAAGTTTGGACTGGAATAATGTCATTCCTGAAGCATTTAGTCCATTTTGGTCATATAACTGATTATCGTCTAGCTTTACATTTTCAGACATCATTAACATAATGCCCGTTACATTTTTTTTAAATGTATTCCCTGTTGTTTGCGCATTTTTTGTATACATAAAGTGGATACCGTAGCGTCCATTATAAATTTTGTTATTCATAAGAGAAATCTGATTGACCGATTCTATATACACACCATCTTGTACATGTTGAATAGTATTCCCATGCACCTTTACATTTGCACTGTTATAGAGGGCAATTCCATTTCCTTTTTTTGAAAAATGTCCTGGTATACCGGTGATTTTCAAATGCTTGAGTGTTACGTCATTAGTGTTATAGAGCTGGATACCACTCCTCACATTTTTGAAATGAAGATTTTCAAAACGAAGATGTTGCGATTTCTTGCCCGATATCCCTAGATAAGAGTTTTGCAGTGCAACATTGTTTATAGAGACATGTTCTGCGTTTTCTATTTCTATAGCAGGCTTTTGGTTCAAGCTTTCCAATACCGTATGCTCAGATCCCTTAATTGTGATATTCCTATGTATCACTACATTTTCCTTATAGATAACGTTTGATAGCTGTAATGTTCCATTTTCAGGTGTCTCATCAATTAGTTGTTGCAATGTTTTCGTTTTTGCATGTGCTTGTGGTACAGCAAACGTAAATGCGATAAAGAAAATGAAAAGTAATAAAACACGATTCATAAGCACACCTCCATTCTACGACAAAAGGGCGGAGTATACTCCAGCCCTTATAAAGGATTATTATTTTCCATGACCTTCAGAATCATCATTATTCATGTTCATATCCATCTTGTCACTAGAGTCATTATTTTTCATCTTTTGCATTTTCTTTATATATCGTTCATGTGCTACATCATCAATATCTGATACTTCAACAACTTTTGCTCCTGCATTTTCTTTTATAAATGCATCTGCACTTTCTTGATCTTTAAAGAACGCATAGCCATAATTCATCGGTGTTTTTATGTCTGCTTTTACAATGATAGCATCATCTAATTTCAACCATTCTTTAGAATTATAATCGCGAACATATTTATCATATTTAACTTTATCTTTTCGTTCTTGATTTAACATACAACCTGCATCGTCAAAGAAGATTGTTGAGCCATCTTTTTTAATTGCTTGTGCTGAAAATGCGCCCATTTCATGATCTACATCGTACACTTTCATATTGCAAAATTCACAAACAGTATCTTCTTTTGGCTCTTGTAATTTTGAATTGACTTTGTTGAGAGATGCTACATTTGTTGATTGTTCTGTTTTCTCTGTGGTATTAGTATTATTTGCATCCTTTGTCTTAGCATCGTCTTGACCACATGCTCCTAGCAATACTGCTGCCAAAATTACTGTTACACCTAAATTCTTTTTCATCATATTCTCTCCCTTCAACTACCTAATACTTTACCTTTAGGTTGTGAAGAAAGTTCAAAAATTATATGTCTATATTTTGACTTATTACATTTTCCATTTCTTACAAAAGAAAAAGGCTGTCCTATAAGTAACTAAAAAACTTACAGGACAGTCCTTTATTTTGCTAAACTTTCAATTTTAAAAAATATTTATTTTTTCCAAAAGTCATCGAAAATAGAAATTGGTAAGTGGCGTTTGTGTTCTGAACGTAAGAAATGCCCTTCAATTTGTTTTTTTGCGTCTTCTGGAATCTCTTTACCTTCTAAATAGTCATCTATTTGATCATAAGTAACACCAAGTGCTACTTCATCCGGCAATGACGGGCGGTTTTCTTCTAAATCTGCAGTTGGTGTTTTTTCGTATAAATGTTTTGGACAATTAAGTTCGGCAAGCAATGCTTTACCTTGACGTTTGTTTAAACGGAAGATGGGTGTTAAATCAGCTGCACCGTCACCAAATTTTGTAAAGAATCCCGTAATTGCTTCTGCTGCATGATCTGTACCTAGTACAACTGCATTATGGTGAGCTGCAATAGCAAATTGAACTTTCATACGTTCACGCGCTTTTTCGTTACCTTTTAAGAAATCAGTAAGTTCTATTCCTGCTTCTTTTAATGATTGGACGCTTACATCTACTACAGGTTTAATATTAACTGTATAGACTTTGGTTGGTTGGATAAATTGGATAGCATCTTGACAATCTTGTTCATCTGCTTGGACTCCATACGGTAAGCGAACTGCCCAAAAAGAGTACTTGTTTTCTCCAGCTTCTTCATTTAACTCATTTACTGCAAGTTGTGCTAATTTACCAGTCAAAGTAGAATCTTGACCACCTGACAATGCAAGTACAAAGCCCTTTAAAAAGGTATTCTTTGTAGCATATTCCTTTAAAAAGTCGACAGATTTACGAATTTCTTCTTTCGCATCGATTTGAGGAAGTACATGTAATTCCTCTATAATTTTTTGTTGCAAAGACATAGCCATTAAATATTCCCCCCTAAACTAGCATCAATATCTCGAACCATATCTTTCACGTCTTGGATATTTCTCATTCTGTTATCCCAGCATTTTTGGCTTAAATCTACAGGATACTCTTCAGGGTTCAATGAACGTTTGTATTCGTCCCATAGCAATTCTAGATTTTCAGAAGCATAGGCTCTCATATCTTGTACTGAAGGGCTATCATATACGATTTTACCTTTTTCAACTACCTTTTTATGAAGATCTTTTGCTTCAAAGTTTGTGACAAATTTTGAGATAAATGTATGGACTGGATGGAACATTTTAATACGTTCTTGTGATTCAGGATTCTCATCCATCATGGTAATATAATCGCCTTCTGCCTTACCATTTTCAAGATCAATAATACGGTATAATTTTTTCAATCCTGGTGTTGTCACTTTTTCAGCATTGGCAGAGATTTTAATACGATCTTTCATCCTGCCATTTTTATCCTCCAGTGAAACAAGTTTATAAACTGCTCCTAATGCAGGTTGGTCATATGCAGTTATTAGCTTTGTACCAATACCCCATTGATCTACTTTCGCACCTTGAGCAAGCAAGTTTAGAATCGTATACTCGTCTAAATCATTTGATACAACAATTTTAGCTTTCGTAAACCCTGCATCATCTAACATTTTACGAGCAGCCTTTGACAAGAATGCGATATCGCCACTATCTAAACGAATTCCGATAAAGTTAATCTTATCTCCTAGTTCTTTTGCGACTTTAATCGCTGTAGGTACACCAGATTTTAATGTGTCAAAAGTGTCGACAAGGAATACACAGTCTTTATGTCGTCTTGCATAAGCATGAAAGGCTTCATAATCACTTTTATACGCTTGTACTAAGGAATGAGCATGTGTACCTGCAACAGGTATATTGAATAGTTTACCCGCTCTTACATTACTTGTAGAATCAAAGCCACCAATAATTGCTGCTCTTGTTCCCCAAATTGCTGCATCCATTTCTTGTGCACGGCGTGTACCAAATTCCATCACAACATTATCTTTAACAATTTGTTTAATCCGGCTTGCTTTTGTTGCTATTAGAGTTTGGTAGTTCACAATATTAAGTAATGCTGTTTCGATTAGCTGTGCTTCTCCTAGGGGCGCTTCAATTCGAACAATCGGTTCATTTCCAAAGACAAGTTCCCCTTCAATCATAGAGTAGACATCACCTGTAAAGCGTAGATTTTTTAAGTATTCAATAAAATCCTCATCATATCCAACAACTTTTTGTAAATACTCTAAGTCAGATTCGCTCATTCGAAAATTACGTAAGTACTCCAACATTCTTTCTAAACCGGCAAAAATAGCGTAACCATTCCCAAATGGTAATTTTCGAAAATAGAGCTCGAATACGGCTTTGCGATTATGTATTCCGTCTGCCCAATAAGATTCTGCCATATTGATTTGATATAAATCTGTATGTAGCGCTAGGCTATCGTCAGGATATTTTGTCATCATGCTATTCCCTTCTTCCACCATCTTAATACATCATAGTATACACTATTTATTTTTAAATATGTCTTTAAAAATGCTAGTATGTCATGACAGCTGTAATATCAAGATCTTTTATTTTACCTTTCACAAAATCATTATTCTTTATACGGTACATTTTCTATCTGAAGCAATGCCTTTTTTAACGGAATACCCGCGCTAAAACCTGTCAGTTTTCCGTTCTTCCCAATTATCCGATGACAAGGAATCGCTATTAAGATTGGATTTGCGCCTATTGCTCCGCCAACAGCTCTTACCGCTTTTGGACGGTTAACGCGGTTAGCAATTTCTGAATAACAAGTAGTCTTACCGAATGGAATTTGAAGTAACGCTTCCCATACTTCTTTTTGAAATGGTGTTCCTTGTAAATTTATTGGTATATCAAAGAAAGTTCTTTTCCCTGTAAAATATTCTTCATATTGTTTTTGATATTTGCCCATTTTTTCACGGTTTTCTATTAATTCGAATGTTTTATAATGCTTTTTACACCATTCCTCAATAGCTTCTTTTGACGTACTGACATAACATAACCCTTTTTCCGTCGCCACTAGAAAGAATGTCCATTCTTTTTGGATAAATGAAGTCCAGTAGGTAATTTCCAACATTGCACCTCCATATATCAGATGATAATTATTCATATTATAAGGTACTTACTAAATAGATTCATCTTTCTAGTATTTGGCTTTGGTTTATAATACATTTATAATAAGATTCTATTTTCAGGAGCGCGAATATGAATACAATCTACCAACCTGCCATCCATTTTCATAACATTGACTATGAAATAGATGGACATAAAATTTTGCAACAAATAACAGGCTCCTTTCCAACAGGTTATATTACAACCCTTGTCGGTCCTTCTGGAGCAGGCAAAACTACACTATTAAAACTATGTAATGGCTTAATCTCTCCAACTGCAGGTGAGATTTATATTAATGACAAACCCATTAACACGATTGACCCCGTTTTGTTACGTCGTCATGTTGGCATCGCCTTACAATCTGCACCTATGATTAAAGGTACAGTTTATACGAATTTATCTTTACCAAAAAAATTACAAGGAATATCCCTATCGCGTGAAGAAGCTATTTCTTTTTTAGAAGATGTAGGATTAGATCAATCCTTTTTAGATCAAGATGCTATGGATTTATCTGGAGGGCAACGTCAGCGCGTTTCAATCGCAAGGACACTTGTTAACAAATCGGATATATTACTATTAGATGAAATCACATCTGCTTTAGATCAAAATTCTGTAAAAGAAGTGGAAAATCTCATTGTTAAGATAAATAAAAAATACAATGTTACGATTATTTGGATTACCCATAATTTAGAACAGGCAATTCATATCGGTCACTATACCTGGGTGATGATGGATGGTCGTGTTATTGAAACGGGAGAGAGTACTTTCCTAAAGCTTCCTACAAAAGAACTTGTAAGACAATTTGTACAAGGAGGGTTAGCATGAGCTTCACTACACTTTCCTTAACATTACTATTTGTATTCATTCCGCTTATCTTATCTAAAACATTACATCTTGGATTAGAGAAAGACACGATAATTGCAACTCTTCGATCAATCATTCAGTTACTAGCTGTCGGCTATATTTTAAAATTTATCTTTGAATCCGATAGCTTACTTTATATTCTTCTAATGATTGTACTAATGGTTGTAGCAGCCACACTTAATGCACGTAAAAAAGGTGCAAATATTAAAGGTATCACTTGGAAAGTAGCTATTACACTGATTACAGTAGAGATCATAGTACAATCTATTTTACTAGGCTTTGAAATTGTCCCAGCTACCGCTCAATATATTATTCCTATAAGCGGCATGGCCATCGGAAACTCCATGGTGCTGGCAATTCTCTTCTTAAATCGTTTTCAAGGTGAGCTAGATTCACACAAAGATGAAACAGAACTTATTTTGTCGCTTGGTGGTACACCAAAACAAGCAATACATCATCAATTAATTACAGCCATCAAAGCAAGTATGATTCCAACCATCGAAAGTCAAAAAACAATTGGTTTAGTCCAATTGCCAGGCATGATGAGTGGCCAAATAATAGCTGGCGCTGACCCTGTTCAAGCTGTTCAATTCCAATTAATGGTCTTATTTATGTTACTAACTTCTGCCGCAGTTTCTAGCAGTATATTAGGTTTTTTATCCTATCCAACACTATTTAATGATCGCATGCAAATGTTAAAAGAAAAGTTTTAATCGTGGAGAATCCTTTAGAAACTAAAATAATTGTTGAAAGCTACTAATTCTTAATACGCAAAAAAACGCTTTCCCTCTTCCATGAAGGGAAAACGTTTTTTTTGCGTCATAATATTAATTTTGTACCTATGTACTAAGTTACATATTTTATAGGACGAATGCAACTTATTTGTCATAAAAGCTAACAAAATTCGACACGAATAAGTCTTAAGTGTATGTAGTATTATTTGTTCTGACTTAACTTTACCTATACATACATCCTTAACCAAAAACAACGTAGCTATATAAACATATTTATCCTTAAATATCAGTAAATGTTTTAAAATAATATTTTTTCAAGCTTCTATGATATAATCTATTAAAATACAATTTCATCATAAAGGGGAATAGCATATGTCACTTAAAGATTTCTTTATCGCGTTATCCGAAAACCAATTTTTAAATAACAATGCTAAGAAGTATGGATTGAAATTAGGTGCTGCTAGCGTAGTTGCTGGGACTAACATTGCAGAAGTAATGGACAGTATTAAAGAGTTAAACTCACATGGTATCTCTTGTACAGTGGACAACTTAGGGGAATTTGTTCATGACCAATCTGAAGCAACAGCAGCAAAAGAACAAATTTTAGCTGTTATTGAAGCTATTCACCAAAACAATGTAGACGCGCATATTTCTTTAAAGCCTTCTCAACTTGGTTTAGATATTGACTATGACTTTTGCTATAGAAATTTAAAAGAGATCGTTGCATTAGCAGACCAATATAATATTTTCGTGAACTTCGATATGGAAAATTATGAACGTCTACAACCTTCTTTTAATTTACTTGAAAAATTATCAAAAGATCATCAAAATATTGGGACCGTTATTCAAGCATATTTTCTTCGTGCTAAAGACGATATTAAAAAATTTAAAGACTTTCGTTTACGCATTGTTAAAGGGGCCTATAAAGAATCAAGTGACGTTGCTTATCAAGAAAAAGAAGATATCGACCGCAATTACATAGACCTTTTAGAATATCATTTATTACATGGTAAATTCACTTCAATTGCAACACATGATCACAATATTATTAATCATATAAAGAAATTTATCGCTGACCATAATATACCAAACGAAAAATACGAATTCCAAATGTTATACGGTTTCCGCCAAGATATGCAACTTCAACTTGTAAAAGAAGGTTATAATTTCTGCACATACGTTCCATTTGGACAAGATTGGTATGGCTACTTCATGCGACGATTAGCTGAACGTCCACAAAATATTGAACTTGTGATCAAACAAGTTTTTAATAAAAAAACAAATACCTTACTCGGCGTAGCGGCAGCAGGTTTTATAGTTGGGCGTTTAACAAAACGAAGATGAAGCTAAAGGGTTAAGCAAATTTTCCTTAATAAGAACAGGTATTAAAAATCCCGATTACCTCCAGAAGGATGTAATCGGGATTTTTACTTTTTATTTATTCCAGCCTTTTTCTTTAAATCTCGCTATAGCTTCGATTCGATTGCTTACTTCTAGCTTATCTAAAATTGTCGATATATAATTTCGAACAGTCCCAGGAGATAAAAATAGTTCACTTGCAATCTCTTTTGTTGTTTTTCCTTTTGCCACAAGTCCCAATACTTCGCTTTCACGATCAGTGAGGGGATTTTCTGTTTCTTCTTCATAAACGATGTCGATCAATTCTGGAGCATAAATTCTGCGACCATCCATAATTACTCGAATAGCATTTACTAATTCCTCTATCGGACTATCTTTTAGCAGGTAGCCTCTAACTCCCGCTTTTCTTGCTCGTTCAAAATAACCTGGTCTAGCAAATGTCGTTAAAATAATGACTTTGACGTCTTTTTCTTTCAAATCCTCTGCAGCATCTAACCCTGTTTTTTCAGGCATTTCAATATCCATAATGACAATGTCTGGCTGATACTTATCAACCAGTTTTAATGCATCTACACCATTATGCCCTACTCCAACAACTTCCATATCATCTTCCATATTAATCAATGACTTCAAAGCTCCTAGCAGCATTCCTTGATCTTCAGCAATTACTATATTAATCATCTTATCCACTTCCTTTGAAATGACTTCCGATTCTCTTTACGTTAATTATAGCAAATAATCGATTATCCTCGACTTTTTTCGATTTTCATTTTTCTAAAATAAAAGCCACCCCTATTTAGGAATGACTCTCAGCTCTTTATGATATTTTTAGCGATCTTAACTTGTAATCATGAGAAACGACACGTTTTTTCACTTCTTTAAACGTTACAAAATGTTTGTTAGGTGAATCATACAATTTGTAACGTAATGATTCCATACTTGTCTTAATAGTGATGGTCGTTGCATGCTGTAATGGTGGTGTTTTTGTATGAGCTTCTTGTAATTTATAGTTTGGTACACGTGGTGCTAAATGATGTACATGATGGAAGCCAATATTACCTGTAATCCATTGTAAAACAAGTGGTAATTTATAATAAGAACTTCCTTCTATTGCCGCCTTTACATAATCCCATTCATTCTGATTTTCAAAATAAGAATCTTCAAAAGTATGTTGGATAAAGAATAACCAAATACCAAGTGATCCGGCAACAAACATGGTTGTTCCATGAATGATTAAAAACGATTGAACATTTGTCAGTAAAATAATGGCCGTAATAATTGCGGCAATGCAGATATTTGATAAATACGTATTAATACGTTCTTTTTTCCTTGCATCTCTGTGATTAAATCGGCTATCGATTAACACTAAATATAAAGGTCCTAATCCAAACATGACGAGCGGATTACGGTAAGCTCTATAACAGAATCTTTTCCATTTAGAAGCTTCTAAATATTCATCAACTGTCATTACCCAAATATCCCCGATTCCTCGTTTATCCAAGTTAGAACTTGAAGCATGATGAATCATATGCTCTTTTTTCCACTTTTCATATGAAAATAACGTAAGAACTCCTGTTATAAATCCCATGAAATCATTTGCTTTTTTATTTTTAAAGAAAGAACCATGCGTGCAATCATGAAAAATAATAAATGTACGAACTACGAAACCTGCTGCGATGATACTAAGTCCAATTGAGCCTAACATTGTGTAAGGAATAGTCCAATATGCAGCAGTTAATATTGCGAGCAAGGGAATAATTGTATTTACTATTTGTATGATACTTTTTTTCGTATCAGAAGTTGCGAAAGGTGTAACTGCCATTTTTAGCTGTTTTGTTTTTTCACGGTCTGTCAAAGAAATCCCTCCAACCTTTTTGCTATTGAACTTATCATACTTTCACTTATCGTTTTACAATAGATATAGATGTCATGATGAAAATATGACATTTATCATGTTCTTAGTGTTGAAGATAGGAATTTATCATATATTAAATAACAATATTGGAAAATATACTTTGAATATAGCTTTCCTTTACCATTTCTCATCATTTAAAATAGATATATAGAGTATAATAATCAATACACAAAGGAGAATTTTTTGAAGATTTCAAGTAATTTTTTTGCAATTTAGTTTTATGGAGGGATTTTTTTGAATCTTTTTCTTCAACAACGCCAAGAACTTAAATTGTATATGACAACTCAGCTAAGACAATCTATAGAATTACTCCAATACTCAACATACGATTTAGAACAATTTATACGCCAGCAAGAATTAGAAAATCCATTGATTGACCTTCAAGAAAAACCAACGTCACCACAAATTGAGAAACTTCCACCTTTTAGACCATCTAAATATGCAAAACAGGCAACATCCGATATTTCAAAACCAATTGAAGAAAATCTAAGAGATTATTTGTTGAAAATGGTCAATTTAAATTTTAAAGATAGAGATACACAAAAATTACTAAAGTATATTATCAATAATTTGAATGATTTTGGTTACCTAATAATAGAAGATAGCAATGCAATTTATTCTGCAGAATTCATTACAAAGGGGATTGAACTTCTTCAACAGATTGGACCGATTGGAATTGGAGCAAGAAATTTAAAAGAATGTCTAATAATGCAATGTCAATATAGATATCCGAACCATCTTATTTTACAAGAATTAATTCAAAATCATTTGTCATTACTTGCTGAAAACAAGTGGCAAATGATTGCTAAAAATATGAAATGTTCCGTAGAAGTCATACAACAATTAAACAAACAAATCCAAACACTCAATCCAAGACCTTGCAATTTTTCTATTTCTGATAGCATTGAATATGTGCAACCTGATATTATTGTAGAATTTCAGGAAAATGAATTGACATTCTACTTAAACGATTATTATCTTCCTCAAATCCATCTAAATAAGCATTACTTAAATGTACCAACTATAAATAGTGAAGATAAACAATATATCCTTAATCATCATAGGAATTACCAGTGGCTCGTAAACAGTATTGAACAGCGCCGAAATACAATTATCAAAATAATGCATGTACTAATCAATAAACAATTAGATTTCTTTAAAAATGGCATTGCCCATCTAGCACCATTAACTTTAAAAGAAGTTGCAGAGGAAATTGATATGCATGAATCTACCGTAAGTCGTACAACATCAAATAAGTTTATCCAAACGCCTATCGGAACATTTGAGATGAAATCATTGTTCACTTCTAAAATCTCTAAAAATGATGGCGGTCAAATTTCTCAAGAAAAAGTAAAAGCATTATTAAAACAAATTATTCAAAGAGAAAACAAATATAAACCATACTCCGATCAAAAAATCTCGGAGTATTTAAATTCTGAATACGCTATACAAATAGCTAGAAGAACTATTAGTAAGTACCGTGATGAGCTGCAAATTCCAACAGCCAGTATGCGAAAAATATGGAAATAATCAAATGTAAAAGCCCATCTAGTCCGCAGCTAAAGATGGGCTTTTGACTATTTTATTCTACATTAAAATACCGTGCATCTGGGTGTGCAAAAACCATGGCACTAACAGATGCTTCTGGAGACATCATGTAACCGTCGGTTAATGTAACACCTATATCTTCTGGCTTGATCAATTTAAATAGTTTTTCTTGATCTTCGAGATTAGGACAAGCTGGATAGCCAAATGAGAAACGTTGTCCTTGGTATTTTGCTGCAAAGCGATCACGCATTGTAAAATCAGTACCATCAGGGAATCCCCAGAAGTCACGCATTTCTTGATGTATCCGTTCAGCAAATCCTTCCGCAAGTTCTAAAGCTGTGGCTTGTAATGCATGACTTTCTAAGAATTTTCCTTGATCCTTTAAACGAGTAGCCGCCTCACGAACACCATGTCCTGCTGTTACTTGCATAAATCCAACATAATCCATTTCTCCACTATCTACCGATTTTAAGAAATCAGCCAAACATAAGAATGGCTTCTTTTGTTGACGTGGGAATGTAAAACGTTCAACCTCTTTTTTAGTATCATTAGGATCATAAATAATTACGTCATCTCCATCTGATTGTGCTGGGAAGAATTGATACATACCAGATGGGCTTAAAATCCCTGATTTTAAAAATCCTGTTACTAATTCATATAGTTCAATAGCTCGCTCATCACCCTTTTCGAGCATCGTTTCATTGAAACCTTTTAATCCAAGATGATGTCCGATTAAGGTTCTCATATTCACATATGGTTGAAGATGCGCAACGGAATAATCTCTTAATATATGTCTTGTTAAATCTTGAGGTACAAATACAGGTACATCATTTCGTACTGTTTTAACAGGTTTTGGAGCAACAGCAACGGCCGTTCTCTCTCCTCTTTTTACTTCTTGTGCCATTCTTTTTTCTTGAGCTGCATATATTTCATGTAAAAGATTTTCTTTATCATCACTTTGCAATCGGTTGGCTATTTCAAGTCCTTGCATCGCATCTTTAGCATATAACACAGGACCACCGTATTCCTTCGCAATCTTGGTATCTGTAAACTTTCGAGATAATGCAGCCCCACCAACCATAATTGGTGTTTCAATCTGTGCCTCTTTAAAATCTTGTGCAGTAACAACCATTTGTTGAGCTGATTTTACAAGTAAGCCTGATAAGCCAACTATATCGGGTTTTTCGGTACGAATAGCCTCTATTAACGCTTGAGGAGTCACCTTGATTCCTAAATCTATTACTTTAAAGCCATTATTACTTAAAATAATATCTACTAGGTTTTTCCCAATATCATGTACATCCCCTTTTACAGTTGCAAGGATTACTTTGCCTTTCCCTGTATCATCTTCTTTTTTCTCCATGAAGTCTTCAAGGAATGATACCGCCGCTTTCATAACCCCTGCAGATTGCAGTACTTCCGCAACAATAAGCTGGTTATCGTTGAAAAGTTTACCTACAGTAGCCATCCCATCCATAAGAGGTCCATTAATAATATCTAACGGTGTATCATATTGTTTCAAAGCAGCTTGTAAATCCGGTATTAACCCCTCTTTTGTACCTTCAACTATATAATAAGCTAAACGTTCTGGAACTGTTTTAGGAATATCTGCTTCTGTTTTTTCCTTCTTTTTATCACGATAGAAATCTGTAAACTTCGCTAATGTTTGATCTGTTGTTTTAAATAGTAAATCATTTGCTAATTGTTTTTCATTATCAGGGATAGAAGCATAACGCTCAATCTTTTCTGTATTAACAATGGCATAGTCAAGACCTGCTTGTGTACAGTTATAAAGGTACACAGCATTTAATACTTCACGTCCAACTGGCGGTAACCCAAATGAAACATTACTAACACCAAGAATTGTTAGAGCTCTTGGTAGTTTTTCTTTAATTAACCGAATCCCTTCAATTGTCTCAACAGCTGATCCTATATACTGCTCATCACCTGTTCCAACTGGAAAAACAAGTGGATCAAAAATAATATCTTCTGGTGCTATTCCCCATTGGTTAACGAGTAAATCATAAGAACGTTCAGCTATCTCTAACTTACGATGTCGATCAACCGCCATACCTTTCTCATCAATTGTGCCAACAACAATTGAAGCACCATATTTTTTGACGATTGGTAATACTGCTTCAAAACGTTCTTCCCCGTCTTCTAAGTTAATAGAATTGATAATTGCTTTTCCTTGTGAGTATTTTAGTGCTTCTTCAATTACCTTTTCATCAGTTGAATCAATTACAAGAGGTACCTTAACTTTTTTCACAACTTCTTGCATAAAGTTCTTCATATCTTCCAATTCATCACGATCTGGATTTGCTAAACATATATCTAGAACATGCGCGCCATTCTTCACTTGAGCACGAGCAATTTCTGATGCTTCTTCATACTTTTCCTCTACAATAAGTCGCTTAAATTTACGAGAACCGATAACATTTGTCCGTTCACCAACAAATAGTGGACGCATAGAATCGTCATAAACCAATGAATCAATACCAGATACTACATGACCATGCTCATGATCAGGCTTCTTGCGTGGTTTTTGGTCTTTGACAACCTCTCGTATTGCTCGAATATGATCTGGCGTTGTTCCACAGCAACCACCGACTAGATTTAACCATCCTTTATCTGCAAAGCCTGCAAGTTTTTTTGATAAGGATTCTGGGGTTTCATGATAATGTCCTTCTTCATCAGGGAGACCAGCATTTGGATAACAGCTAACATAACTTGTTGCAATTTCAGACAAAGAGCGCAAATGATCTGTCATAAATTCAGGACCTGTTGCACAGTTTAATCCAACTGATAAAGGATTAATATGTTCAATTGAAATATAAAATGCTTCGATTCCTTGACCAGCTAGTGTTGTACCCATAGGTTCAATTGTCCCTGATATCATCACAGGAATCTTTTTATGTAGCTCTTCAAAAGCTTGCTTAATCCCTAAAGTGCCCGCTTTGACATTTAACATATCTTGACTTGTTTCAAGTAGAAGAACATCCGCTCCGCCTTCAATTAGTCCTTTCGCTTGTACATAGAAATCATGTTGTAACTCATCGAAAGTAATACCACCCGTTACTGAAAGTGTTTTGGTAGTTGGGCCCATAGAGCCCGCTACAAAGCGCGGCCAATCGGGAGTTGAAAATTCGGCCGCCGCTTTTTTTGCAATTTCTACTGCTCTTTTATTGATTTCCTCTGCTCTATTTCCTAAAGAATATTCATTTAAAACAACTGGTGTCCCGCCAAATGTATTTGTACTAATAACATCTGAACCTGCTTCAAGATAAGCACGATGTATCGATTCAACAACATCTGGTCGAGTAATATTCAAATATTCATTACACCCTTCATATTCCTCTCCACCAAAATCTTCCGCTGTTAAATTTGCATTTTGCAACATCGTTCCCATGGCACCATCTAAAACTAAAATGTGATTTTCAAGTCGTTCTTCAATGAGATGCTTTGACATAGTTGCTTTCATCCTCTCTCTTGAAATCTAATTCGCGTATATAGTTCATTAACTCAATTGACATATCATAACGCATAAATGGTGTGATTAAATAGATTCCATTAAACAATTCGGCCGCTGTATCAATCAGCTCTTTTGCAATAGCAATTCCTTCAAATCTCGCGGCTTCCTTATCTTCACCTGTCGCTCTCATACGTTCTAATACTTCTTCAGAAAGCTTAATACCCGGCACTTCATGATGCAGAAATTCCGAATTTCTTACACTTGTAAGTGGCATGATACCAATGAATATAGGCGTTTCTAAATGTTTTGTTGCTTCATACACTTCAATAATTTTTTCTTTACTATAGACAGGTTGTGTGATGAAATAATCTGCACCCGCTTCGATTTTTTTCTCTAACCGACCAACTGCACGCTCTACTACACGTACATTAGGATTGAATGCTGCAGCTACTGAAAAATTCGCTTTTTTCCGGAGTGGCTTTCCAGAAAATGAAATACCTTCATTCAATTTTTTTATAAGTTGGAGAAGTTCAATACTAGAGACATCATATACACTTGTTGCGCCTGGAAAATCCCCTACTTTGGATGGGTCGCCTGTAACCGCTAAAATATCATGAATGCCCAACGCATTTAACCCCATTAAATGTGATTGCAAACCGATTAAATTCCGATCACGACAGGTTATATGGGCAAGAGGGCGAATATTATTATTTAGCTTTAATATTGATCCCATCGCCATATTACTAATTCGCGGTGAGGCAAGTGAATTATCTGCCATGGTCACAGCATCAGCTCCAGCTTCATATAAAGCCTTGGAACCTTCTATAAACTTTTCGATTTCCAAATGCCTTGGTGTATCAAGTTCCACTATAATAGAACGTTCCTTTTTCGCCTTCTCATGAAGTGGCTTATAACTTTCTTTTGTAGCTTCTTTAATCAATATGACTTCTTTATGCTTAACTACTTTATGCTGAATTGGTGGTAGATCTGCCAAACGGTGTTTGACCGCTTCTATATGTTTTGGTGTTGTTCCGCAACATCCACCAATCAACCTTACTCCCTGATCTCTTAGCAATACTGCGGATCTGCCAAAGTATTCTGCCTCAGATTCATAAACTATTTTGCCATCTTCAACATCTAAAAGGCTTGCGTTAGGATAAGCCGAAAGAAAGGCTTTTGATGGGAGTTCTACATCTTCAAAGGCTTGGATAGTATGGTGTGGACCTAAGCGACAGTTAACGCCTACGATATCAGCGCCGATTGCTTCTAATTGGTGAAGAGCATCATTTAATCGTAAACCATTTTGCAAAATACCTGGTTCATGCATCGATACTTGCGAAATTATTGGAACATCAGTGATTCTGCGCAAATGCTTTACTGCTGCCTTTAATTCATCAAAATCATAATAAGTTTCAAGCAAAAGTCCATCCGGATTACCAGCTAGTAGAATTCCTGCCTGTTCATCCAACGACCGAATGATTTCGTCTAAAGTCGCATCACTTTTTCGAATACCCCGAATACCACCGATTGTCCCTAAAACAAACTGTTCCCCTTTTGAAGCAACTTTTTTTGCAATCTGAATGGCACTCTCATTTATGGCTTTCACAGAATTTTCAAGACCATATCGTTCTAATTTAATAGCGTTTGCTGTATAAGTATTCGTTTGAATAATGTCTGCACCTGCATCGATATATTGTTGATGGATATTCTCAATAACTTCTGGCTTTTTAACATTTAATTCCTCATAACAATAGTCGATTCCATACGAATATAATAATGTTCCCATTGCACCATCTGCAGTTAAAACTTGCGATTGAAGTTTTTCTAAAAGTCCCATACTGTCCTTCCTTTCTTTTCTACCGTAGTCCTACCACTCGGTATTATTTTCCACATTGAGCTTGTGAGAAAAATCGATGTGGGAATTTCATCAAATTTAAAATAAAAAACCTTCTTAACAAAAAATAAGAAGGTTTTAGAATGCATATTGATTGCTCCTTCTTATCTACAGGATTACTCCACTGGAATTAGCACCTGACCAATTGGCTGGTTGCTGAAGCTTCATAGGGCCAGTCCCTCAGCTTCTCTTGATAAGAAATAATATTTAATTTTTAGAATAATTAAAAGAATCATACTCCTTAATATACTTTTCGTCAAGGACATATGAAAAAATGAGTTACATTTGTATTTTTTATAATTGCAACTCATTTTACGGTTGTAAAAGGAAAGACTTTTAGTAAGCTATAAAAATTTATTTTAGCTTAAAATAGCTCGTATCATCAGTATATGTTTCTTTCTTAATGAGTTTTCCGCGAATAATCATACGTTTTTCACCATTATAGTTACAGGTGACAAGTGTGATTAGCTTTTCATCTCCTTGATCTTGAATCACTTCTACTTGTGTTGGCTTGACGATAAACATATCAGAAATTTGATATTCGTATATATTTCTGAAATCTGTAATATAAACTTTCATACCTTCTTGTGCTTTTGTTAATGGGCTAAATAAGGTTTTACCATTATTCATATTATGCCCAGCTAAAGAGTAATTTCCTTGTCCCATAACTTGATCTTGTTTCATCGTTCCTGCACCAACCGTTAAATTAATATTTGAAATTCCATAGACGATTGGTAATTGCATATGAACATCCGGTACACTAATTGCTCCAATTGCATGTACATCTTTCTTTTTCGTTTGGGCATTAAGTACATCTTGTAAACGAATATTTTCCACCTTTGCAAAATCGAAAGTTGCCTGTGGTGTTGTCTTTGCTTTTTCAATATTGGTCTTTTGGATTGTTTCCTTAGACATGTTATCTACCAACAATACCATTATTGGTTTTTGAAAGGTCAATACTAATCCCGTAAAGAGTAATAAAATACCGAGCACTAAACTCAACTTTCTCATCATTTTATAAACCTCTTTCTTTTTTCTTATCTTTCCATGTTACATAGTGAGTTCCAATATTACAATAAAAAAAGACCAAGAGAGAGATTAGCTCTTGGTCATAGAAACTTAGAATTATTAAATTGATTGGATAATTTTTTCTGCTGTGTCTTGTCCGTTTTTAATGCAATTTCCAATGCCTACTCCATAATATGAGCATCCTGCTAAAATAACATGTGGATATTTTTCTTCTAATTGGGTAGTCAATGATTTTACCGTTTCTGCATGTCCCATACCATAGACAGGCATTAAATCATTCCATTTTGTCACATTTACAACAGCTGGTTCGCTATCTAATTTTAATGATTTCTTAATATCTTCCAATGCTATTGCAGTTAACTCTTCTTCGTTTAAATGTTTGAGCTTATTGAATATAGGATTTGAGCTTTTATAAAATAGACGGACAAGTAAATTACCCGATTTAGATGTATGGTTCCACTTGCGACTTGTCCAAGTACAAGCATTGCATTTTACATCACTATTTTTTGATACTATATAGCCCGTACCATCAGCTGGTAGCTTTTCATCAGGAATATTAAATCCTACATAAATGGTAATAATAGAAGCATTATGAATGGTATTTAGTTCTTCATCAATTCTTTTGTCTTTTAATATCTTACTCGTTACTGCATGTGGGGTTGCTAATACAATATAGTCGGCGATAATATTTTCATGTTTATCAAACGAACATATATATCGGTCATCACTTTTTGTAATATTCGTCGTTGCTAGACCTTTTATAATTTCTACATCTGTTAACGTTTCTTCTAAGCGATCAATCAATTGTGAAAGTCCATTTTTAAAAGAGATAAACTTTTTGTCTGATGACTTTTGGAATTGCTCACGGTTTGCGCCAAACCCTTTGATAATACTGCCATATTGTTCTTTATAATCTAGTAAATATGGTAATGTAGATGCCATTGTTAACTTATACAAATCACCTGAATATACACCCGATAAAACAGGAGCAATTTGCTTTTCGACTAACTCTTTTCCTAAAAAGTATTCAAGAAATTCACCAATCGAGCTATCCTTTGTGAAACGGTCATTCGGTAAATCTAAGTCTTTTAATGCTTCTTTTTTTCCCTCTGGTGAAACTAGTGTACTGCTATTTAATGATTCGATGCTTGTAGGGATCCCAAATACGCTATCAGCAGGGATAGCATGTAATGTATTATTCGTATATATATATGATATACCCGTGCCATTATAAACGAGGTCAGTTTCTAATCCAATTTCTTGGACAAGAGGCAATACACTTTTATGGCGGGCAACGATTGAATCAGCACCTGTTTCCATGATGAATCCATGGTTATGCTCCGAATGTATTTTGCCTCCTAGATATTCATTTTTCTCTATTAGCACAAGATTTATATCTAAATTTTTTTCTCTTTTCTGTTTTTGTAAATAATGCATAGTGCAAAGCCCAGTAATGCCTCCGCCAACTACAACAACTGTTTTCAAGTTGTCCAACTCCTTTATATTCACGAGATTATTCGATTCTTGACAAATCTTAGTATAATCTTTCATATCAATGGATGCCATGATTTTGGTCACAACAGTTTAAGTGATTTATGACGATTTTTAGAAAAATGGATATTGTTTGTAGAAATTATTTTAATATCTTATTATTTTTAATTAAGGAGTGGAAAAGTTCCACTTACATAGCGAGGATGATGAGATGGATTTATTGATGATTATTCTATTGCTAATAGGTTGTTTGCTTATTTCAAATATAATAGGGCACTACTTACCTTTTATTCCTACAGCTCTTATTCAAATTGCTATAGGAGTTATATTAGCACTTTTATTTAGTAATATTACATTAGAACTTGAAACAGAATGGTTCCTTTTGCTGTTTGTCGCACCACTTTTATATAATGATGGTCGTAATTTTCCCCGTGAAGAATTATGGAATATGAAGATGCCTATTTTGGGCAATGCCATTATTCTAGTACTAATTACAACTTTAGCCGGTGGTTACTTTATACATTGGTTAATACCTTCTATACCTTTAGCTGCTGCATTTGCACTAGCAGCCATACTTTCTCCTACAGACCCCGTTGCTGTAAATGGTATTGCAAAGCGCATTCAAATACCTGAGAAAATTTTAAATGTTGTACGTGGGGAATCATTGATCAATGATGCCTCAGGACTAGTAGCATTTAAATATGCAGTTGTCGCTGTCGTCACTGGCTATTTCTCTATTAAAGAAGCGTTATTAAATTTCTCTTACACATTTTTAATTGGCGGAATTTTAGGTTTAGTTGTCGGTACTATACTAACGCAAATCCGTTTTTCATTACGCCGTGCTGGTATTCGAGATGTTATTTTCCATACGCTTTTGCAATTGTTAACACCATTTATCGTCTATCTTGTTGCAGAAGATGTCTTCCATGCTTCAGGTGTTATTGCAGTTGTCGTTGCTGGTATTGCTCAAGCTTTAGTTAAAGATAAGACGGAGATATTACTAGCAGAAGAACAATTACTAACTGAAAATACATGGTCGATTGTCTTATTCATCCTAAATGGTATTGTATTCCTTTTACTTGGTTTGAATATTCCTTCCTCCATGGAAGAATCGATTGAAAATACAAGTATCAATAACTGGAAGTTAATAGGATACGCACTTGCAATTGGTATTGTCATTCTAGGGATACGTTTCCTTTGGTCTCATTTCAATGCTATTTACTCATTTAAAAAAGGAAATGATGATCAGCCAACTTTGAAAAAAAGCTTACTTAGTAGCTTCGTAGGAGTTCGGGGAGCTGTTACTATGGCTGGTGTATTATCATTGCCATTCATCACGGAAAGTGGCTCATTTTTCCCCGAGCGCTCATTGATTTTATTTCTAGCTTCGGCTGTAATCTTATTTACGTTAATCGTTGCAACAATTTTCCTTCCTATCCTTATTGATTCAAGCGAAGTTGGGGATGTTATCGAAAAACAGCACAATTTCAATGAAGCAAAAAAGCAACTTTTACTTGTATCTATTAATCGAATTCATCGTGAAATGAATGATGATAATCGTAATATAGCTTACCAACTGATTGGAGAATATCAGCAAATGTTTCGTCAAGTACAAATTGATACTAGTGCTGCCAAAACCGGAAAGCCTAAATACCAAAGTGAGATTACAAAAATTCGTTTACAAGCGTTGATAGTTGAGGAACAATATATTGAAGAACTATACAAGGGACACCATTTAGATCAAGATATGTATACGGCCATTCAATCCACTTTTTCAGAAAGAAAACGCATTATCCAACACAATATGCAAAAAGGTTTTTCGTTTGTATTATACCGGATTATTCGAGAATGGCGTATGGCGCGGAAAAAATACCTGTTGAATAAAGAAAAGTTCGTCTCTTATGTTCGGATGAAACAAGTAATCAGGAAAAATGCATACGAGCATGCTTTAGAATTTCTAAGAGAACAGGCAAAATTGGCACCAAATCCTGAAATTTATTATATGATTGCATTCGAATATGAAAGAGCCATTTCTCTAATAAATAAAGAAGTTACAACAATTTCAAATAAACATGAAGAGTTAAAAAATGAATTACGGACAGTGATTACGGAAACCGAACGAGCTGAAATTCATAGGATGTACGAAGCTGGCGAGATTAGTAAAGAGGAAGAACGAGATTTACGAAGGTTTGTTAATTATATTGAAAGTGTCAACTTGTATGAACATGTGGAGTAAGCCGTGTTTCTAAACTCTTGATAATCCTTCAAAAATTTAGGCTACGATAATGTGGATTCCACTAATATCGTAGCCTTTTTAGAAAGAATTATCTTTCTCCTGTTGCGATTTTATTGCTGATTAAAGCTGTATAATACTTCGCACCTTTTTGGTTTGGATGTATCTGATCGTCATAAAACAAATCATACTGTCTATTTGTCATACTATACCAATCAATTAGCTTCACGTTTTTATGGCTTTTTACTGCACGATTGATTTTGCGATTGACACTGTTTTGCCAGTTACGTGGAACTCGTGTATTCACAAGATAGATATGGCGATCATTACCAATTTCTTTCAATAAATCTTCTAGTTGAGTTTTGCTGAAATCTCCATTAGATCCTAATCCGAGCAAAACTACTTTGCCTAACTTACCTTTTCGCTTTAAATTATTAACAACTTTAACCGTTTCATATACTTGTCGTCCAACTTTTGCATCCACGACAATCTGTGGAATTTGCTTCTTTAATGAGGATGCAGCACTTAACATAACAGAATCTCCAATAGCCGTCACACTTATGGATGGGGAGACGGTCATCGCCTTAATATCTTTACCTGTTGTTTCTTTTTTAGCTGCTACAGCTGTTGCAATCGACTTTTTTTCATGCGCAGTTTCCACATTTTTAGTTACTTTTTCCTTATCTAATGCTGTTGAAGATGGTAGTGTCTTTTCTTTTATATCTTTTTCTTCGCTTAACTTTTTTTGTTCGTCTTTCAAATGTTGCTCTAATGCTTCACTATTTGTTTGCTTTTGAGCGGGGGTAAATACCATTCCCATCGCAAAGACGATAATAATACACCCTACAAAGGCAGAGCCTATTCTATAGGGTAATGCCCATTCTTTCCAGTTCCAAGACCATTCATGGGTTTGAAATTTATGTAACCAAATCTTCCATTCTCCTTTTCGAACTGGATCTTCAACAAATCGCCAAGAAAGCTCAGCTAAAAGAAGCGTCAAACCAATGATGAAAAGCGTTCTCCACAAAGGAACATCTACCCCATCCACACCTGCACCCATCAAAACAACTAGTGGGAAATGCCATATATATATACCATAAGATCGAACCCCTACCCATAAAAGCGGCTTAAAGCTCAATATATCTCCAACCTGACTTGCTGGGTGTACAATGGTTGCGATTAAAATAGCTGTTACGATAGAAGCAAATAACATGCCCCCATAATATAAAAATGGTCCTTCTTCATGCATGAATATAAACATTAAAAGAAGAATTAAGAAACTTCCTGTCCCAGCCCAGTTTAATAATTTCTTTGCTTCATCTGTAACTTTTTCTTTCAGTTTTCCACTTGGCCATACAAATGCTAATGCTGCGCCTATTAATAGTGAAAATGCTCTTGTATCTGTACCGTAATATACACGACTAGGATCTTCTCCTGGAGTATACATAATTGCCATCATTATCGCCGATATAATAGCTCCACCAATTATCCATAAAGCAAATTTCTCCTTTTTGCGTATAAAGGATAAAGAAACTATTAAAATAAGTGGCCATATAATATAAAACTGTTCCTCTACCGCTAATGACCACATATGTTGTAAGGGTGATGGCGGAGAAAATTTTGTAAAATATGAATGCTCCTGAACAACATAAAACCAATTACTAATATAAAATGCAGCTGCTAATATTTCGGAACGCAATCCCACTAAAAAAGAGCGTTGGAATAACGTAATCCAAAAACCAATTAGTATTAACATGATGAATAATGCAGGGATTAATCTTCTAAACCTCCGTATCCAGAAGCTTTTTAAATCGATTTTTCCGTACTTTTCATATTCATTCAACAGTAAATCTGTGATTAAATAGCCTGATAACACAAAGAAAATGGTAACGCCTAAATAGCCACCCACAATTCCACTAACATGTAGGTGATATAAAATCACTGCAATTACCGATATAGCCCTCAGACCGTCTAAACCACTTATGTATCTGTGATTTGTTTTCACCGGTTTAGGCATGAAGGTACCCTCCTACTTCTACTTATAAAAACTGATTATCTACAAGCACCTTGACTCAGGTATTTCGATTTTCCAATAGTTATTGTAATTTCAAATATACTTTTAAGCCAAAAATAATAGGATATTTAGACAAAATTCGTCAAATAACCCATACATCTTATTTTGCAATAATTTGTCGATAATCACAAGGTACTATTGATGTGAACAATTGTAGGGAATAGTTTGTTTTAATAGGTATTTAGAATAAAAAAACTAAGATTAACCTTCTGATTAATCTTAGCCTCTTCTTACCATAAGTTATCTTTCGCAAGCGTATCCATCATGATCTCTATCCATTTTTTCTTGATATGCTGGATGAGATTTAGGAACACCGTTTGGATAATATTGACGCAATTCAGTGCAATTCTTAAAATTTGTTTTTGTAGTAGTCTTTTTAGGAGCTGTTATCTCTTTTTTACCGCTCCACAATCCTACTTTCTTTTTCTTTGCCTGAGCTTGTAATGTTCTTAATCTTTTTTCATAAGAGTATGTTCCGTAATCATAAAACTTTTTAACATAACCCTTTTTTACTAAAGACTCTTGCAATAGCTTTCCGTCTACCCAAACCCAAACTAATGTACGGCCATATTTATCCTTTTTAGGTCCATCATATTGTAATTGAATTTTCTTTGCTTTTTTAAGTTTTGTACAAGTATACTTGGAAGCTGTTTTACCATATGGTTGAATTTTATTTGTTGACTCTGGAGTATCTACATAAAGAAATCTAGAATATCCAGCTTTTTTAAAATATGCAGTATCGCCATCTACACATTTAGTGACACGATCTGTAAATTTCTTACCTGCTTTGGCATCAGCAGTTGTTGGTAATGTAAGACCAACAATAATTGAAGAAATTAATATCCATCCAGACAAAAATGATGCTATTTTTTTCAAACTATCCACCTCAATTTATTTTTAAGAAAAATATATTTTCTTTATAAATCAAGATATCACAGTGTAAAAGAAAAAGATGTAACAAAGTGAAACGTTACATCTTTTTTAAGGGGGATTTTATATATATTAGCCAAATAGTAATAAGTATTAATACGATAATTATAGTATATTTGTACATTAATAATGTGATGATTAATCGAACGATCGATAACCCGAATTTTAACAGAAATAATATTCCGAGAAGGATCACCACATTTTTCAAAAGTCGATTTAAATGATATCACCAACCTTACACAATGATATCTATTATAGCATTATAACAAAAGAATAGATTTTCCCTTTACCTGTACTGATTGAATCTTTAAAAAAAGAGAACGCAAAAAACTTACATTCTCATTGTCGATTATTCTGCTTTCACCTTTCCATAAGTGCCACCGCCTCCACCAGATAGAGCTAGCTTTCCATTTCTCCCTTGATCAATTAATGCAGCAATTTTTGTTGGGACCACTTCTTTTAATTCTGATTCAGTTATTACATGTAAAACAGCCATCTCAGTTCCAAAATTACTTAATAATTTTTGAATTGTTTTAGGACCAACACCAGGGATAAAGTCCAATGGCACTTGGTGAATATATGGCGGACGAATGCGCGATGTCTCATTAGTATCTTTAAGTTCCTCAATCCTTACTGCTACACCTTTTACAAGATGCTTTCCTCCACAGTTTGAACATGGTGTTTCAGTTGTTCGATGCCCACAGTCTGCACAAGCAGTTTCATGATACTTTCCTAAAAGCGGATTGAGTCCATAGTTTGCAATAATCTTCCGTCCATCTATTTCGTGCAAAGCCTTTTGCAATTCATCAAATGTCGCTTCTTGCAATCGGATTTTTTGATATTCCCGAGCCATCTTACCAAGTGAATGTGCATCGGAATTTGTAACAAAGGTATATTTGTCCAACTCACTTATTCCCTTCACCATATCCGTATCCGAACTAAGTCCCAATTCAATTGCGTCTATTTGATCCATATCAAATACTTCTGCAAGACTCTTTTTCACACCTTTGCCATAAGCACTTTTAAATGGTGTAAAGACATGTGCTGGTATAAATAGACCGCTTAGTGCATGTACTTTATGTTGCAATGTAATGGCATCACAGGCTATTCGCTGCGTACTTAAGTTAATGTTCGTTACATAGTTTTGCATCCATTTAGAAAACTCTCGCATTGCTTGCCACGATCTAAAAAATGCAAGTACGTGTAATGGACCTAAACAGTTGCTATCATTGACTTCAATTTCAACTCCTGGTATTAGCGTCGTTTTTTGATATCGTAAACCGCCACCAGCTAACTCAACTAGCTTATTTTCTTCTATTAGAAATGCCATTTCATCTAACACTTCAGGCGAATGACAATCTATCACACCAACAATATCTAAGCCTTTTTTAGAAGTTGCTGCATCCAGTATATTTTCAAGTGTTAATGTTTTACTTCCCGTTATTTTTACTGGTTTTCCTTTCCATGTTCGACCGATATGAATATGTAAATCTGCATAGTAATCTGTAAACAATGCCTCTCACGTCCTTCAATATGATTTTATCAATAGAAAAGAGCGTGTATGAAAGTTGAGACACGCCCATTGCAATGGGGATGATGGAATCTTGATTTGACCACCGCAGGATATATACTTCACAGCAGATATTAGAGAAGAGGAAAGCCCCTTCTCTAATCTAAAAAATTCACTTTCGTTGCCCCTGATTATTTGCAGTATCAAATGCTACTAATGTAAAACCAAATTTCTTTTCTAACTCTTTTAATTCTTTTACCTTTTTATCATCCAGCTTTGCATATTTGTTTCCTTCCATTTTCACCACATCCCTTCTTACTATTTATTTTGTCTCCTTTATAAACGATTATGTATTAGAGTTCTTTTACATTATTCAACAACTTGGAACAAAAATGTATATTGCGAAACAGGTATTCATATAGATACATTGATGCCAAAACATCAGAAAGGAGGTTTATATGTTTACACAATTCAAATACTGGAAGCCTTATATTAGCCCTTTCGATCCCTGTGAGCCTATTCGTATAAAAAGCTACTCCACTCCTCCACAACTCTATATCCAATTCCAACCGCCTGGATTACCACAATATCCAACCGCAAAACAAGCACTACACTGCGGAACACTTTGGCCAGACCTTTTCAGCCCTTATCCGAATCCTGAAAAAAAGGGGAATTAATATGACTACAAAAAAATTACCTCCTGAGTATTATCAAATGCTTGAGGAAATTCAAGCCAATGATTTTGTCGCTTTAGAATTAAATTTATACTTAGACACCCATCCAAATGATTTTGAAGCGATTAAGCAATTTAATGATGTGTCTTTAAAAAGTATGGAGATGAAAGTTGAATTTGAAAAACACTTTGGCCCACTGATGAATTTCGGTAGAAGTTTTTCAAACTACCCTTGGAATTGGAAAGATGCTCCTTGGCCTTGGCAAGTATAGTAGCTCTATGATTGTGAATCAGTGATGATAGGAGGAATAGTGGATGTGGTATTACGAAAAGAAGCTACAATATCCTGTTAAGGTAAGGGAGTGTAATCCTCGTTTAGCAAAATTTTTAGTCGAGCAATATGGTGGAGCTGATGGAGAACTGGCATCTGCACTCAGATACTTAAACCAGCGTTATACTATTCCAGATAAAGTAATTGGTCTTTTAAATGACATTGGCACAGAAGAATTTGCACATCTCGAAATGATCGCTACTATGATTTATAAGTTAACAAAAGATGCAACACCTGAACAATTAAAGGCTGCAGGTCTAGGAGATCATTACGTTGCGCATGATAGTGCACTTTTCTACAATAACGCTTCTGGCGTTCCATTTACAACTGCATATATTCAGGCAAAAGGAGATCCAATTGCTGATTTATATGAAGATATTGCTGCAGAAGAAAAAGCACGTGCAACGTACCAATGGATTATCGATTTATCAGATGATCCCGATTTAAACGATGGATTAAAATACCTTAGAGAAAGAGAAATTGTCCATTCCTTGCGTTTTAGGGAAGCTGTTGAAATACTGAAAGAAGAAAGAGATCGAAAAAAATTCTTTTAAGACATTTGGCGTTAAGGATCGACATAATTGTCGAAAACTAACGCCTTACTTTTTCCTCTTCCACTTCCACTGTGAAAGATTCCCCCCAAAAATCTGTACATGCCCCTGTTACAATTATTCGTGATGGAAAGCTTTTAAAAGATGAGCGGATACAATGAAGTTTGGTTAAAAAAGCAACTTTCCTCTCATAATATTTCTAATTATAAAGATGTTTTTTTAGCCGAATGGCTTGAGGGTGATGGCATTTTTATTCAAAAGCTATAAGCTTCTATAAAACATTATAAAATTTTTAGAATGATTTTTATTATTTTGTTAAGAATAGTAATAGTAAATTCTAACAGAGGTGATTACTATGATACTATTTGAATCACGTATTGAAGGTAAAAAAACTGAGTTTGGCTATATTCGAGATGTTTTCGAATCATTCGGATGTAGTTTCTGCTCTAATTTTGAATATCATGAAGGAAAATTCGATTCCATTCTCTATCGGGAAGATGGGGAAACCGTTTATCTTCGAATGCCCTTTAGAGTAATTGATGGAGAACTAGATCATTATTCAGCATATATACAATTTGAGAGACCTTTTGTGATCAAACACGTTGTAAATCTTGGCTTAGATTATGACGAGAACTCATTATTAACTGTTACAGGCGGACTTAGTCAATTTCAAGATCCTATTGATAAGGATGGGCATATAAGAGATAAAAGTCGATGGGTAAAAGCCGGTGAAGAGAAGATCGAAAAGATGTTAAGTTCAATTGATCATGAATTAGTATCTTGAATTTTCCACATTGTATACCGTAATTATAGGTCTGCAATTTTTAGAGACTTTTCCTTTTAAAAAATTCTTTAAAGATTTCGTACATATAGTACGGGATGAAGCACATACTACAAGCATAAAGGAGGGATTTATATGCCTATTTTAGAGAATTGGCAACAATGGACATCATTTTTAGGTCAAAATGTAGACAAAGCTGAAGATGCTGGTATGCCCAATCATGTAATCCAACAAGCAGCTGTACAAATTGGAGAGTATTTAGCGAATAATGTTGATCCAAAAAACTTACAACAAAGAGTACTTTCCGATATGTGGGGAGTTGCTTCTGAAAGCGAAAAAGAAGCACTTGCAAGTTGTGTTGTTAAATTAGTCCAAAATAATAAGCTACAATAACAAAGAACAACCCCGAATGGCGTACATTTATTATACCCAATCGGGGTTTTCCATTAGTATAGGGAGTTAAAATATGAAAATTCGTTTTGGTTATGTAGCGAACGCATTGGGATTATGGGATGCAAGTCCATCAAAAACTTTAACTTTTGCCCGTTATTCTGCTCTACCAAAAGACCAACGACTGGATAAATTAATATCTATTACAACCCAAAATTTAGCACATACAAAAAGAATTTTACATTATAATATCGCTCATGAAATCAATTTATATCGATTTTCAAGTGCACTCGTTCCTTTAGCTACTCATCCAGAAGTGATGTGGGATTATATTACCCCCTTAAAAGACCAATGGAAAGAGATTGGACAACTGATACATCATTTTAAACTATCCCCTAGCTTCCACCCCAATCAGTTTACGATTTTTACTAGTCCACGTGATGATGTAACCTATAATGCTATAAAAGATATGGAATATCATTATAAAATGCTCGAAGCTATGGGCATAACAAATATCGGAAATATAAACATACACATCGGAGGCGCTTATGGGGATAAATCCATCGCCTTAAGACAATTCCATCAAAATATAAAGAAATTACCATCAGAGATAAAAATGATAATGACATTAGAAAATGATGATAAAACCTATAATGTTGAAGAAACGCTTACTACTTGTGAAAAGGAACATATACCTATGATTTTAGATTATCATCACTATATGGCAAATAGAGGAGATATAACCCTGTCACATTATTTGCAAAGGATCTATGATACTTGGCATAGAACAAATAAAAATCCAAAAGTTCACCTTTCTTCACCTAAGTCAGATCAGTTTTATCGTGCTCATGCAGATTTCGTTTCATTTGATTTTGTCTTACCCTTTTTAGAAATGGCTAAACTAAACGATCAAGATATAGACGTTATTATTGAAGCTAAACAAAAGAATCTTGCCATGCATAAACTTATAGAGGACATTGCCTCACTTCGTGGTGTCAAACGAATTTCAAGCTCTACAGTAGAATGGTAATTAAGAATAAGGCTCTTCTTTTCATCTAAAGAATGACTAGAAGAGTCTTTTATAATATATGGACATGTTTAACTTCTATAAAACCAATTCTTCAGATGGAACACCTTGAGTATTTAATAAACGTATAATTTTCGGTTGTATCTGAATAAATACATAGTTCGGATCATCAGGACCTTCAAACCATTGTTTAAATGATTCTTCCCAAAACTTTGTTTTTAAATCTTGAGATTTATTTAGCTCAGCTACTCCAGAAATTTCTACATACTCATCACTTAGTCCATTTCCTTCATAACCAAGCAGTACAGAAACTGCGTTGTTGTTTTCGATTTCTTCTATTTTTTCTTGATTCAATTTAGTTGGTGTAAACAAAGTGAAATGATCATTATAAAATGTCATATACCTTGAATGGGGCTTATTATTTTCAACTGTTGAGAGAACACCATTTTTATGATGCGAAATTAGTTTGAGTACCTTTTCTTTTAATTGTTCATTGCTCATTTTCTCTACTCCTTCCATATTCTTTCTAACTTACCTTTCCTCATAAAGAGGATAATTATACTTTCCAAAGTCCTTAACAAATTTTATTTTTCCAATAGAAAGAAAACATAATTCAAACTCAAAAGGTAACACTTAATCATAAAGCACATTCAATCCTCCTTGAAGAAATAAAAGAAAATGGTGATAATATGAATGATCCTTTTATGCCAAAACTGGTTTACTTTGAACCAAACGCATTAGACTATCCATTAGGAAAAGAACTTTTTGACAAATTCACAAAACTAAATATAGAAATAAGATATACCACATCACACAACCAAGTCCGTAATCTGCCTGGAGAAAACGACTTTCAAAAATATCGTAATGCCAAATCAACATTAGTAGTTGGCTTACGAAAAACATTAAAATTCGATACTTCAAAACCTTCTGCAGAATATGCTATCCCGTTTGCTACCGGTTGTATGGGACACTGTCATTATTGTTATTTGCAAACGACTATGGGAAGTAAACCTTATATCCGTACCTATGTAAATGTAGATGAAATTCTTGCTGCTGCAGACAATTATATAGAAGAGCGTGCACCAGAAATAACTCGATTTGAGGCTGCTTGTACATCGGATATTGTAGGAATCGATCATTTAACTCATACATTAAAAAGAGCCATAGAACATTTTGGACAAACAGAGCTTGGACGTTTGAGGTTTGTAACAAAATTTCATCATGTAGATCATCTTCTAGATGCCAAACACAATGGAAATACAAGATTTCGTTTTAGTATTAATGCTGATTATGTTATCAAGAACTTTGAGCCAGGAACCTCTCCACTAGCTAAACGTATCGAAGCTGCTGGTAAAGTAGCTCGAGCAGGATATCCACTCGGTTTCATCGTTGCACCTATATACCTTCATGATGGTTGGCAAGAAGGTTACTATCATATGTTTGAACGTCTTAATGATGAGTTACCTCTTGAAGTACGTGATGATATAACATTTGAATTTATCCAACATCGTTTTACCAAACCTGCCAAAAGAGTAATTGAAAAAAATTATCCTAAGACAAAACTTGAACTAGACGAAGAAAAAAGACGTTATAAATGGGGAAAGTATGGTATTGGAAAGTACATTTATCAAAAAGATGAAGAAGAAGAGATGAAGAGCAACTTATACAGTTATATGAACGAATTTTTTCCAAACGCAAAGTTGGAATACTTTACTTAATCGGATAAAGGAATGTAACTTTCTAGGACAACTTGCTACACGACGTAGCATTTTTAATCGGCTTACCCCACATAAATAAGGATAGATGAGAATAGGATGTTACTCTCCTATTCCATCTATCCTTTACTTTTGAATCTTAGTTACGATGCTCGACTAAATCAATGGCCCCTAGCACAACATGTGCTAAACCAAAGCCTATGATGGATCCTCGAATCCAAGGTGTTATACTTCTATTATTTCGCAATGCCACTCCAGTAGTTGTTACAGCAGTTCCAAGTATTGCTGGTATTAACCCCTCTCGTATGTTGTCCATATTATAACGCTCCTCTCATTTATCCTTTGATTCCCCTTTATAATTTGCATTAACAATCTGTTTATACAGATGAACGAAAAATATATGATGCCTCCAAAAGATAAATCCAATCTTTACTAATAAAATGCATTTCAATGCATACAAATAATTAGTAGCTAGTCAAATATCTTGGAGGTGGGTAAAATTTTATCGGCTATTTTAGTCTTTATTGTCGTGTATTTACTGTTTAGTCTTTCCGGAATTCTATTTCCTGTTGATCGTACATGGTATGCATCGTTAAAAAAGCCCTCTTGGACACCCTCTGGTAAAACAATAGGAATGATTTGGGGCATTTTATATGCATTAATCGCATTGTCACTAGCTATTATTCAATATAAAATGGGATTAAAAAGTACAAGCATTTCGTTTATCCTATTATGGCTTATCAATTATTTAGCCAATCAAGCCTTTAGCTTTTTCCAATTTACCGCCAAAAAACTCGACTTAGCTTTTCTGGATACACTTGTAGTTGTCATCACTAATATTTTACTTATTTATTCAACCACTCAATATTCAGGACTTGCCGCTCTATTGCTAATCCCCTACTTAATATGGTCTCTTATAGCTACCACATTAGCTTGGTCTATTTATCGTTTAAATTCTTAAAACAGAAAGCCATGCATTCGCATGGCTTTAGGATTCTTACTATTTGTTGTCGTCTTTATCTTTGACATCTGTAAAATCTGCTTCTTCACCAAATTCAGTGGACAATTCAGAATTTCTTCCGTATTGGCGTTCTGATTCTGTATGTTCTTCACTATCCAAAGGAGCAAATAAAAGACTTATACAAACCAGACCGCTTAAACCTACAAGACCAAAAATGACTCTTGATAAAAAGGCGCTTTCTCCTCCAAATAGGTTTGATACTAAATCATATCTAAAAAACCCAATTAGACCCCAGTTGATAGCCCCAATAATTACTAAAGCTAAAGCTATTCTTTTTAATACTTCCATGGATATTACACCTCCTTCAACAAATGATAAGAATCAAACTTATCTTCTGCATTTAGGAAAATTTAATACTAAAACAGAGAATATACCGAAAATATTTTATGGCCCTGTTTATATTCTTTTCCAAATAAAAAGCCCTTATCGAATAAAACTTCGATAAGAGACTTTTTTACACTAGGAATGATTTAATTTACAATATTATGTTGCATTAAATAACTATACGTAATATCCACAAATAAAAATTCATGCTCATTTAAAGCCATTGAATAGGTACGAGTTAGCTCACCAGTTTGAATATCGCTATATATAGTGGATAAATCACCTTTTGCATGATTTTGCAATTTTATAATATTCAGAAGAAAATAAGGACGCCAACTCCAATTTTTTCCTATTGCCTGTTCTTCTATATTCCATTCATTGTTTAGTCTAACGATATTAGGTGAAATTTGAAAACCTTCATCATTACAAATGTACAATCGAAAGGCGTAATTTTCTAATTTTTCAGCCAGTTCATAAAGACTTTCAATATTCAAACTCGTAGGACTAATCTGCTTTACCATCGTTGTAATGTGCTTTTGAAGATTATTTATCTCTTCGTATTTTAAAGCCAAAATCTTTTTCTCAGTCGAAATAAATTGCTGACATTCGCTTCTAAAACGTGTCTTTAAAATGTCACGATTAAGAAATTGATTAGATGGTTTTTCTAAATAGGCACCTTTAAAATAGCGCGCTCCGTTTTTCCAAGCATAATGCAACTCATAGCTCGTTTTAATATTATCAAACATAAATGCTGCACCCATTTTAACTGCAATGGACTGAATAGTGGTGAACATATGATTTTGAGTTCCCCAAGCGTCATAATCAAGGCCACTCACTTCCATTTTCAATACTGAAGGTTCTAAAAGTAAAATTTGATCCAATTTACTGTCAGGTCCAATATCAGCCATGACAGTTTTTACTCCGTATGTCTTAATATAGTATATTGGATGTCTAAATTGATTGATATCCCCTTTAAATTTTTGCATTGGAATTTGTAAATAAATATGTGGTAAAAGACTTTCCTCTACTAAATCGGTTAGCGTTTTAAAATAGGCTTCACCGAAGTCCAACATCAACAAATTTGGATTACATGGTATATAGAGATTCGTTTCTTTCAATGCATCAGTCGCGAGTTCTATCGCCTTTTTTATCAAAATTTGTTCCACTTCTGCACGAATATCAGCTGGAACTGTTTCATCATATGTAAATTCAACAATATTGAAATTGTGAGTATCATTGTTCAATTGGCCAATTACTTCATAAGCAACTATGACATGCTCATCTGCACTAAAAATCGGTTCAAACAATATTTCAATCTGATCTAATTGATCGAGAAGGTCGAGAACATCCATCTACTAATCCCCCATTCTAACATACTGTCTATATTATATCTTATATTTCTATGCTAAGCATCGACACATTTATTATTATTTTTGAAATATATTAATATTCGATACATTCAATTTAGTAATTCTCACAGCATTTACGTTTACTTTTAGCTGTTTAAAGCCATCCTAATTGATGTGTAAAAAAGCCACCTCTCAATTTTTTGTGAGAGATGGCTTTTGATTTACGATTCATCTATAAGTAATACTACTTTTTATAGAAGGAACGAAAGGCTTAAATTTAGAACAATTCAAACTGAATTGAATATCGTCTAAACTTTGGTATTACATCATACCGCCCATGCCGCCCATATCAGGCATTGCTGGAGCTGGAGTTGGTTCTGGAATGTCAGCTACTACTGCTTCTGTAGTTAATAATAGAGCTGCTACAGATGCTGCATTTTGAAGAGCAGAACGAGTTACTTTTGTTGGGTCAACAATACCAGCATCGATCATATTTACCCATTCGCCATTTGCAGCGTTGAAACCAGTACCTACTTCTTCACGTTTTAAGCGATCAACGATGATTGAACCTTCAAGGCCAGCGTTGTTTGCGATTTGACGAACTGGTTCTTCTAGAGCACGTAGAACGATTTTTACACCAGTTGCTACGTCACCAGTTTCAACAGCGCCAACTTCAGCTACTTTGTTGTAAACACTTACTAGTGCAGTACCACCACCAGCAACAATACCTTCTTCTACTGCTGCACGAGTTGAGTTTAGAGCATCTTCAATACGTAATTTACGTTCTTTTAATTCTGTTTCAGTTGCAGCACCAACTTTGATGACTGCTACGCCACCAGCTAGTTTTGCAAGACGTTCTTGTAATTTTTCTTTATCGAATTCTGAAGTAGATTCTTCATATTGTGCACGGATTTGTGCAACGCGAGCTTCGATTGTATCTGCGCTGCCTGAACCTTCGACGATTGTTGTATGATCTTTTGTTACAACAACTTTGCCTGCGTGTCCAAGCATTTCAATTGAAGTTTGTTTCAAGTCTAAACCAATTTCTTCAGTGATTACTTGGCCACCAGTTAAGATTGCAATATCTTCTAACATTGCTTTACGACGATCACCAAATCCAGGAGCTTTAACAGCTACTACGTTGAATGTACCGCGAAGTTTGTTTAGGATTAATGTAGTTAGTGCTTCACCTTCTACATCTTCTGCAATGATTAATAATGGTTTGCTTTGTTGAACAACTTGTTCAAGCACTGGTAAGATTTCTTGAATGTTAGAGATTTTTTTGTCAGTGATTAAGATATATGGATTATCTAAAACAGCTTCCATTTTATCTGTATCAGTTACCATGTAGTGAGATAGGTAACCACGGTCGAATTGCATACCTTCAACTACATCTAATTCTGTAGTGAAACCTTTTGATTCTTCAATTGTGATAACACCGTCGTTGCCAACACGTTCCATAGCTTCTGCGATTAGTTCACCGACTTCATCGTCAGCTGAAGAAATTGCAGCTACTTGTGCAATAGCTTCTTTGTTTTCTACTGGCTTAGAAATTGTTTTTAATTCAGTAATTGCTGCTGCAACTGCTTTGTCGATACCTTTACGAATGCCGACTGGGTTAGCACCAGCTGTAACGTTTTTCAAGCCTTCACGAATCATTGCTTGAGCTAAAACTGTTGCAGTAGTAGTACCGTCACCAGCGATTTCGTTTGTTTTAGATGCTACTTCTGAAACAAGTTTTGCACCCATGTTTTCGTATGGATCTTCAAGTTCGATTTCTTTGGCAATTGTTACACCATCATTTGTAATTAATGGTGAACCGAATTTTTTTTCAAGAACAACGTTACGTCCTTTAGGTCCTAATGTTACTTTTACTGCGTTAGCTAGTTTATCTACACCTTTTAACATAGCGCTACGAGCGTCTTCACTAAAACGAATATCTTTTGCCATTTTAAAAAACCTCCTAATAATTTATCTATTTTTTATTTGATCATTAATTTATTATTCAACGACTGCTAGAACGTCTGATTCACGAAGAATTAAGAAGTCTTTACCTTCGTATTTTACTTCTGTACCTGAGTATTTAGAGAAGATGATGTTGTCGCCTTCTTTTACGTTAAGTGGCACTACATTACCACCATCTGTTAAGAATCCAGTACCAACTGCAACAACTTTACCTTCTTGAGGTTTCTCTTTTGCAGAGTCTGGTAGCACGATACCGAATGCAGTTTTTTCTTCAGCTTCGATAACTTCGATAATGATACGATCGCCTAATGGTTTTAACAATTGAAACAACCTCCTAGAATTATGAGTAAATATATTTTATATATTATTAGCACTCCTTCTTATTGAGTGCTAACACAATTATTATATTAATGAATTACAATTGTTTTTGCAAGTATGAAGCATAAAAAATTTTGTTTTTATCCGTTTATATTTTAAAATGAAGTAAATTAAGCAATTTAGAGAGGGTTCTGATTTTGAAATCCCAAAAAACAGCGTTATATATTTTACTGGTTTATATCTTAATGCAACTATCTGGTTTCTTTTTCATACGACCATTATTTCACTTTATCCAAGGTCGTAATCCTGAATTGAGCAAAAATGAACTTATTTTAACTACAAATGGTTGGTACACCTTTATTAGTATGGGTATTGCTCTTATCATTTCCATACTATTAGTTTCACGTGACTCAAACTTTTGGAAAATCTATAAAGGTAACAAAGCTTCCCTTCCTATATCTATTCTATGGGGAATTATAGGATTCTTTATGGTAATGATTGGGCAGTCTATTGGTGCTATTATAGAGAGTAATTTAGGTATTAAACAAGGTTCTGAAAATACTGCTAGTCTTTTATCAATAACTGATGTTGCACCGATTATAATCATTGCAATTGTCTTTTTTGGGCCAGTTCTTGAAGAGTTTGTATTCCGACGCGTTATATTTGGGTCACTCGTACAAACTACTAATTTCTTTGTTGCTGCCCTAGTTAGTTCAATTGTCTTTGCCATAATTCACCTAGATTTTCCACACATCATAATATATGCAATATCTGGCTTTATATTCGCATTCCTTTACCATAAGACAAAACGAATTATCACATCTATTATTGCTCACATGATGTTAAATGGATTTATAACTATCGTTCAATTTTATAGAGAACCGATCAACGAATTCATAAAACAACTTCAACAAATGCAATAATCTAGATAATTCTCCAGAAAAGAAGAAAATCCTTCTATCTATTTGATAGAAGGATTTTCTTCTATGGAACTAATTGCAAGATCCATTTGACGTTGTTGTTCAGCTTTCAAATATTTTCGATACCCTATACGAGATATTATTATACTAATCTCATATAAGACACATAACGGAATCGCTACGATAAATAGCGATACAACATCAGTTGGTGTAATTAAGTCAGCTACAACTAACAAGATAAAGTAAGCATACTTACGTACCTTACTTAACATTTGTGGTGTAATAATTCCTAAACGAGTTAAAAATAGTACAACCACAGGTAACTCAAAAACAATCCCGAAAGGTAAAGTAATCTGTATTAAAAATTGGAAATATTCATTGATACCAATTGTTTGTTGTACATCTAATTCTGAAGACATCTTCTCCATAAAATTGATGATATATGGAAATAGAATTTCATATGAGAACAGTACACCACCAACAAACAATAGTACAATGTAAGGAATATATCTTAATGTTGCCCTACGTTCTTTGGCATATAATCCCGGACTGATAAAAGCCCAAAATTGATATAAGATAATAGGCGATGTTATAACAGTAGCCAGTATAAATATTACTTGAAAATAGATTTTAACAGGATCTGTTATTTTAAATGCATGAAGCTGTAGTTTCTTTGCTTCACTGCTATATTGTAAGAAATGGATTAATGGCTCTGCTAAAAAGAAACTACCTATAACAGCAACCACAAAGAAAACGGCAACAATATATAGCCGCTTTCTTAACTCTTCTATATGTTCAACAACAGTTAGTTCAGTATTATTCATTCAACTAACATCCCAACTTATTTATCTTCAGTTTTTGCAGATTCAGACACTTTTTTTGTTGTTTCGTCATCATCCGCTAAACCTTTAGTAGCGTTTTTAAATTCACGGAGAGTAGATCCCATTGCTTTACCAAGCTCTGGTAGTTTCTTCGGTCCGAAAATTAGTATGGCAACAATCCCTATGATAATAGCGCTCCCAGCACCAATTCCCATTACAGACACCTCCTCATAATATGACTTTATTTTAACCCAAAATTATATTTTTTACCATTTATACTAGTACCCTATTTGTGAATATTTTACGTCACTACTTATCATTACGCATAAAATAGCTTAAAGTTTGCAATTCAATTGTAAGGTCAATAGTATGTACTCTAACATAGTCCGGCACACTTAATCTAACTGGAGTAAAATTCAATATTCCCTTCACCCCTATTGCTACTAACCTATCTGTCATAAATTGTGCTGAACGAGCTGGTACAGTTAAAATTGGTAATTCCACATTATATTCTGCAAATTTCTCTTCTAATAGATCTGGTGGATAAACCGGAATATCATTAATATATTTCCCTTCCGGTGTACCACTCGTATCAAATGCCACAACAATTTTCATATTATGGCTCTTCTGAAAATTATATTTTAGCAAAGCACTACCGAGATTTCCTACCCCTATTATCGCTACATTCATTCGTTCATCTTGGTCTAATACCTGTCTAAAAACATCTAGTAAATATTGAACATCATATCCGTATCCTTTTTTACCGAGAGCCCCAAAGTATGAAAAATCACGACGAATGGTTGCCGAATCGATTTTCATTGCTTCACTTAGTTCTTTAGAAGAAATTCTTACTTGTCCTGCTTCAGCAAAGTTTAGGATGAAGCGATAGTAAAGAGGAAGTCTTTTTGTAGTAGCTTGTGGTATTTTGTTTGAAGCTTTCACAATTTTTCCTCCTACAATCAATTCGAAATCCATTCAATAGTACATGAGGATTGGCTATCTGTAAAGCTATTCTCGTTGCACACATATGTATCTTCCATTAAACTAGAATTGAACTGAGGTGTCTAATATGATCGTATTACAGGTCAATCAATTATATAAATCATATATTGCCGATGAGATTTTAAGCGGCGTTAAACTCGAAGTGCAGCACCGGGATCGCGTAGCACTAGTTGGTCGTAATGGTGCAGGTAAATCCACACTATTAAAAATAATTGCCGGAAAGCTTTCTTATGATTCCGGCGATATTATTATGCCAAAAGATATTCGACTAGGTTACTTAGATCAACATGCAGGCCTTGAATCTCCCCTTACTATTTGGGAAGAAATGATGACAGTTTTCGAACCATTAAAAAAGCAAGAACAAAAACTTAGAAAATTAGAGCAGAAAATGGCTGAGCCTTCAATTTTTGAAGACGCAGATTCCTACTCTAAAATAATGGCTGAATACGACCAACTCCAACATGATTTTAAAGAGCAAGGTGGTTACCAATACGAAGCTGATACAAGATCTATTCTTCACGGTATGCAATTCTATCCTGACAGCTATGATCAGAAGATTTCTTCCTTATCAGGTGGGCAAAGGACGCGACTTGCTCTCGCTAAGTTACTAATAAGTAAGCCTGAATTATTAATTCTCGATGAACCTACAAACCATCTAGATATCGAAACATTAAGCTGGTTAGAAAACTTCTTAAAAAATTATGATGGCGCTATTCTTATTGTATCTCATGACCGATATTTCTTAGATCAAGTTGTTTCAATTGTATATGAAGTTTCTCGTCATCACGTCACAAAATTCACTGGTAATTATAGTGATTATCTAAGTGAAAAGGCAAAGAACTATGAACGTGATCGTAAGCTCTATGAAAAACAACAAGGAGAAAAGGCAAAGCTTGAGACTTTTATCCAAAAAAACCTTGCGCGTGCCTCAACAACAAAGTTAGCTCAAAGCCGACGCAAAGTTCTTGAAAAAACAGAGTGGATGGATGCACCTGATGGCGATGAAAAATCTGCAACTTTTACTTTTGATATAAATCGACAAAGTGGAAATGATGTCCTATCTATTAATGACCTATCTATTGGATATGACAATCATGCAATTTCAACTAATATTCAAATGCGCTTATACAGACAAGATCGTATCGCCCTCGTTGGACCAAATGGGGTTGGAAAATCCACTTTACTGAAGACAATTGTAAAAGATAAACAAGCACTTGCTGGCGATATTCACTATGGAACCAATGTTCAAATTGGTTACTATGATCAAGAACTAGCCAAACTAACAAGTAATAAAACAGTTTTAAAAGAGCTTTGGGATGAATGGCCTTTAATGAATGAAAAAGATATTCGTACTGTCCTTGGTCGTTTCCTATTCTCAGGTGAAGATGTAGATAAGATTGTTCACGATTTATCCGGTGGCGAAAAAGCACGACTTTCATTAGCAAAACTAATGCTACAAAAGTCAAATTTACTTATACTAGATGAACCGACTAACCATTTAGACTTGGATAGTAAAGAGGTTTTAGAAAATGCTCTTATTGACTATCCTGGTACATTACTTTTTGTATCTCATGACCGTTACTTTATCAACCGCATTGCCACAAAGGTTGTTGAACTATCAAATGACGGAGCAACTGAATATCTCGGCGACTACGATTACTATATTGAAAAGAAAAAAGAACTTGAAGAAATTGCAGCCGAAAAATTAGCAGCAATTCCCCAAATTCAAGATACTGTCGTAAAAAAACAAAAGAATAACCAAATCGATAAAGAAGCAAAGAAAAAGGAACGCAAAATAAGAAGACGTATTGAAGAAATTGAAGTCTCACTAAGTGACTTGGATCTTCAAATTAAAACTATAGAAGAGCAACTTTGTGATCCAGAAATTTTCCAAAACCATGAAAAAGTAATGATATTACAAACTGAGTTAGAAACAATTAAAGAACAACGTGAAGAAATTGAATTAGAGTGGCTAGAACTAAATGAGCAACTTGAGGAATTTGTATAATTCAATATTTAAAAAGGCTACTAAATGTCCATGTGCTAATACATTTAGTAGCCTTTTATCGTTATTTTTTAAGATAACAGATCAACTTCAACGTCTCAAATAAAAGATCAAGAAAATTTTATCATGAATTATTTGTCGAATTGCTGTATATATTGTCTATATATTGGTCAATACTAAATATTCATCATTTTTTTCTCCACAAATTTATACACATTATAAACCTTTATATTTCAATGGTTGAAAATACTTTTCCACATTATCCACAGATTTTATATAAGTTACGCACAGATAATTGTGAAAAACTTACTACTATATATAGAAAACACACATTTTATCCACAACTTATCAACAAACTGTGGACTATTTTAGAATTTTCTTATTATTTTTGCAAAGAAAAAGGTTATCGACTTATAGCGATAACCTCAACTTTTAATAAACTTATTTATTCCATGAGACTAATTCTAAACCTGGACGTCCATTTAGAGTAAGATCACTTCGTTTACCTGCTTTAAACATAGATGAACCAGCAGCTGCGATCATTGCCGCATTATCTGTGCACAATTTTAATGGTGGTACATAGAAAGGAATACCTTCTTTTTCAAAGGCTTCTTCCAATGCTGTCCGCAAACCTTTGTTTGCAGAGACACCACCAGCTGCGATAACTTGCTTAACATTAAATTCACGCGCTGCTCGTAATGTTTTTGCAGTTAATACCTCTACAACACTATCTTGAAAACCTTTTGCTACATGCATCGGGTTAATCTCTTCTCCACGCTGATCTGCATTATGCTTATAATTAATAACAGCAGATTTTAATCCACTAAAACTAAAATCATATGAATCGTGGTCTAACCAAACGCGAGGAAAATCTACTGCTCCATCACTCTCGTGAGCTAGTTGATCGATTTTAGGTCCACCTGGATATGGAATATTTAACACACGCGCTACTTTATCATAAGCTTCACCAGCAGCATCATCACGTGTTTCTCCAATTAACTCAAAACAACCATCATTCTTCATAAGAACAAGCTCTGTATGACCGCCAGATACGACTAACGCTAACAATGGGAATTCCATAGGTTGGATTAATGCATTAGCATAAATATGACCTGCTATATGATGCACCCCAACTAACGGTAAATTGTTAGCAAAAGCAAAAGCCTTCGCAGCATTAATACCTATTAATAATGCACCTACGAGCCCAGGCCCTTCTGTCACACAAACTGCATCCAAATCTTCAGGTTTCATATTTGCTTGTAGAAGTGCTTCTTCAATTACAATTGTTACTTGTTCAACATGATGGCGGGAAGCAATTTCAGGAACAACTCCACCAAAACGTTTATGACTTTCTATTTGAGATGCTACCACATTGGAAACAATCTCATGACCATTCTTTACAATTGAAGCAGCGGTTTCATCACAACTACTTTCAATACCTAATATATATAAATCTTTTTCCATTATAAATTCACCCACATGACAAGAGCATCCTCTTGATTATCAGTATAGTAACCTTTACGAATACCGCCTTCTTGAAATCCAAGTTTCCGGTATAAATTCTGCGCGACAATATTAGTTACACGGACTTCCAAACTCATTAAGACGACGCCATGTTCCTTTGCAATTCGAATTGCTTCGCGCATTAAACCTTCACCAGTGCCTTTTCCTCTACCAGCAGGTAGAACAGCGACATTCGTAATTTGACTTTCATCTAAAACAATCCACATTCCACAAAAACCTACGATTGAATTTGTTTCATCCACAGCAACGACATATGAGGCTTGTGTATTTGTTGTCATTTCATGATAAAAGGCATCCATTGTCCAAGGTGTAGCAAAGACGGACTCCTCAATACGATGTACTGCCTCTACATCATCAATAGTCATTTGTCGATACGTAATCATCCACTCACCTATTGTTTGCCTTTCTGTTCTTTCAACCAATTTGCCTCTGCTTCTGCTAAGCGACAATATTTTGGCACGAAGGTATGTGTAGCATCAATCGATGGTAACTCTTGTTGTTCCGCAAGATGAATAAGCTGTGCTGCACTCGGTAAGTCGAGAGCATAAGGTGCTCTTATTGCACTATTTCCTAACTCTTGTTGGATCAACCCCCAAAAATTATCAACATCATGTCCTACAAAAAGAACCGGCTTTCCTATTTCTTTAAGTTGTTCTAATAATCCAAGCATACTGTAATGACCATCCTCCACAATCGGAGCAAGTCCCATCGTGGAATCATATGCAGCAGCATAAACATTTTGACGTCTAGCATCGATTAGAGAACAAATAATACCTTGGAACATTGCAGCATTTGCTGCAAGAACTTGTAAACTTGAGACTCCTACTAAAGGCTTTTGCAATGTCCATGATAAAGTTTTTGCAATGGTAACACCAATACGAACACCTGTATATGAACCAGGTCCTTGACTAACAGCAATTGCATCTATCTCTTTCGGAGAAATGCTGACCTTCTTAAAAATATGTTCAATCGCTGGCATTACACCAGCAGAATGATTAACTTTAATATTCGTTACTTCAGCTGTAAGTATTTGTCCATCTTTAACGATAGCAACAGCCAAAGGCGAATTTGCAGTATCTATACCTAACCAAATCATTTTATTAACTCCTCACACAATTGTTCATAATGCTGACCAATTGGTTTCAATAAAAATCGTCTTGTATTTTCATCAACACGTTGAATCTCAATTGCCAAACGCTCAGCAGGTAGATCTTGTTCTATTAAGTGTGCCCATTCTACGACAGATACAGCATCTCCATAAAAAATTTCATCCCATCCAAGATCTTCATCACTATCTGCTAAACGATAGACATCTAAATGATTAAAGGGTATGCGTCCCTCATATTGCTTTAAAATTGTAAATGTTGGGCTATTCACAGTCCGTTTAATCCCTAATCCTTTTGCTAAAAATTGCGTAAACGTGGTTTTACCCGCACCAAGATCTCCTTCTAACGTAATCGTATCTTGTGCTTGTAATAATTTAGCTAACTTTAATGCCAATTGGTTCGTTTCTTCTAATGAAGCAACCATTATTTCCATTTGTCTTCGTCCTCTCAGCTTCACATTAATTATAGTTTACCTAAACCTACAAAAATGTTCAAAGTGAACGAGCTGTATTTCTCTAAACACAAAAAAATAACACAGCCTCTTAGCTGTGTTTGCATGAACATTTAAGATAAATGGCGGTCNTGCGTGACAGGCAGGCATTCTAACCAGCTGAACTACCGGACCTTCTTTCTGACAATGTTAATTTTATCAAAAATATATAATTTTAACAATACCCTTCTTAATAATTACTTTTCTATCAGAAAAAAGCCGCCTTATTTAAATATAGCGGCTTTTAAAATTAGAATATTCAAAATTAATTCAATGAAATGGTTTCATTCATCTTCTCATTATAAGAATTATTACCAGTTATCTTTTGATAAAAATAAATCATCTGTTTGACCATATTCCCAGTTTCCCAATATTCAGCAGTTTCCACTTTTACTTTCAATAGTATAACATTTGGATCATCATAACTTGTTTCCATTAACTTTTCATAAGCAGCGTTCCATAATTCTTTCTTTTTATTTATGTCCTCTACAATTTCAGCCTTTCCACGTACTGATACATAAGATTTCCCTGCATAAGTTACATTGACATCTGAATTTTGGAGAATCTCACGATACTTATCTGTCTCTTTTTTTGTGAAAAACCATAGATCTCCATCAAATTCAACTTCCTGTGTTTTCATTGGGCGTGAAACTAAACCATCTTCAGAATTTGTTGTGAACATTGCTGTATCGATATTTTTAATTAGTTCTCTTAATTTGATAATTTCCTTCTGTTTGTAAGTCTTATTTTCCATTCGATTAATCACCTCGTTTGTTATTATTCACTATGGTGCCCTAAAGAAATAAAATTATAAGAATGTACTCAACAAATACGATATTCATTAAAAGATACAACCAAATAAGTAAGCAATAGATTCCATTTCTGAATATACGAAAAAAACACAACTGAATAAACAGCTGTGTTTTTAGTGTGCCTAGCAACGTCCTACTCTCGCAGGGGGACAGCCCCCAACTACCATTGGCGCTAAAGAGCTTAACTTCTGTGTTCG
>NZ_ML122562.1:0-58803 GCF_003844195.1 Rummeliibacillus sp. TYF005 | reverse complement strand
ATAACTGTCTATTTTAGTTTAACGTTTACAATTTACCGAGTTATTTAAATTTTTTCAGAAAAATGGTATACCAAATGAATTAAAAAATGAGTCTACAGGAGCAATCATCGGTTTTGTATTAGATTATTTATCACAAGATAAGAAAAATACCAAATTCCTTCAAGTTGCAAATCGTGTAATGATAGACTTTTATAATTTTGAAATTGGAAACTCGGAGACATTAATGCTTGCGTTAATGAAAATGGGTCTTGATTTTGAATACTACATAGAAAAGAAAATGAGGTAATGAAATGAGTGTTATTTTTCCTTCGCAACCAACTACAGATAAACAACTTTTATTAAATATTGTTGCAGCAAGTTGGTATAATGAAGCTTTAGAAGTAAATCTAGAAATGTGGAATGTTATTTGCAACTTCAATAATCATCAGCTACGTGAACTTTTTGATGATAGTATGCGTGACGATTATCGTTACACATCGTTTGTCAAAAAATCAATTAAGCTTTGCTATGGTGGAGGTTTTTTCGGACCATCAACAGAAGCGATGAATGCTTTCATCACAGATTTACGTCATACGATGCAACGTATATAATTAATTTATTTAAAGGTGTCAGATACTAATATAATCTGTTTAACTAAAACTTGGATATTTAAAGGGTTTCGTTGTTTTTGAAATAAATTGTGACTGTGCTTGGCACTCCACTCTCAGCACACATGGCATTGCGAAGCTGTCACTTGGTTGGGTTAGTAAAATGGAAGAAGAACGAATTCCAGGTGGTGGAATTCGTTCTTTTTATATTAAAGTTTGTTAAAGAAGAAAGACTTAAAGTAAAGGGGCAGGTTAGCAGAAGAAGGCTTACTGAATATTTATAATGAGGTGGGGTTTTGATCAGAGTAATCTTAGAATTATTTCGTATAATGGCTATATTTTTAATTTTAGGTGCTGTGTTAGGTGGTTTGGTGGGTTTAATTTACGCAAGTATAGGAATAAATGTAGACTATACCAGTGGCGGTTGGTTAGTAGGCTTTGCAATTATTATTTTGCTTTTTGTATTGTATAGAAATAAATTGCAATTTATCGGATGGTATAATGGAGAAGGTGATGAAAATGGAGACACAATCACTGGAGGCTTACTTAACTGGGTCCAAGATGGTACTTATGTACTAATGATGAGTTCCAGAGTATCAAAAGAAGCAATGTTAGAAATCGCAAGATCAATGAAATAACACTCCTCAATAGTCGTGTGCAATTGTTGAATAAGCGTCTCTTTTTTCTTCATCTAGAGTGTGCTTGGGTTGAAAAGAAACTATGAGAAGATAAATAAAAAATTGGCTAGGTTCCATTATTGCAGGGACCTAGCCATTAGATAAACCACACCAGCACCCCGGTTTTTGCGAGATACACTCCACAAGTGTAGAGTGCGGGTATTAGAAGAAACCCTCAGTAGGTATGAAGCTACTGAGGGTTTTGTATGTAAAAGAAATATTATATCCATGATGTCATTCCTACAGAAGGTAAAAACTAAGTGAACTTCATATTTGCAGAGAGTAAATCATGAGAGGGTTGAGCTTCATATGAATCTCTATAAGCAAGTGCAATCAAATGCATAAAGAGGAAATGTCCAGGAAGTATGCTAGAAATAAATTGTGCAAGTTTCTATTCATCAATTAGTGGAGCGTTTAAACAGCTTTTTCTATGGAGCAATGTACTTTAATATAGTAATATTAAACTTTTAATAAGAACAAACGTTTGGTATAATATATTAGATAGCTGATACTCAAGGGTGGTTGGCTTACTCCCGCTAAGAAAGGGGGTGATGCCATGACAGTATTTGAAGCATTAATGTTTGCAATCGCGTTTGCAACGTTAGTCATAGCAATTCTGTCATTTAATCATAAAAAATAACCCATCCTTGAGTTAGGCCTCTGTGATGGGTTATTTCTACCATGTAGAGCCAATCCCCTTAAGGGAATCAACTATCTAATTGACCGTTCGATGGACCAACATCGGCGGTCTTTTTAATATATGCTTTTAATAGTTTTAGTATACGTGGGAGATGATATATTTTCAAGTTAAACATATTTGTGGATATTGTGATGGTGCTAGTCATGGAAACAACTATGAAATACCCGGTACCAAATGCTAAAACAATTAGTGGGTTATTTTTAAGCAAGCATTTATCCCTGTTTCAGGATATCTCTAGTTTGTTTAAAAAATAGCTTTTTTAAAGGTTAATTTATAGTGAAATGGAATGGTGACCCATACCCTGCATTCTGTTAAACTAAATTATACTAATGTGGATATATATGTTAAAATAAGAATAAGATTATGAAGGTTTACACATTAAACAATGCAGCAGGTTAGTTCAATAAAAAAATCTATTAATCTGAATCTTTAATTGATTGATTACAAGCGTACTATTAAAAAGGGGTGCTGTGATGTTCAAAAAATTAAGCAAAACAAAAAGGATTATGTTTTTAGGTTTGGTGTTGATCATGTCATTGTTTTTAATAACTGCTTGTTCTAAGTCTGATGCAGAAGACGCAAACTTAGGGGTAATTAAAAAAGTTCTTGAGCTTCAGTTCACTGGTCCAGATGAGGAATTTATGGATCTAGTATGGAACCCTAAATATAAGACTGTTGTGAATGGTAAAGAAGAGAACAAAGAGTTAGATAAATATGTTAAGGAAGTATACGGTCCTTACTTTGTAGATTCTTACCTCGACACCTTTCTAAATGCATTTGGGACGACATATCAAAGTACTGCATACCACTCGGGATACAAGTTAAGGGTTAAGGACATCGCAATTAAGCAAGGCGAAAAAATGTCCAATCTCTATACCTTTGTAGCAACGGTAGGTTATCAGAAAAATGATGAGGAAGAAAAGACGGCAAATGTAACAGGTGAAGTCATTTTCTCTACAAAAGAAGAAGGGAAAATTGGTCGATTCCAATATGGAGATGAAGACGGTTTATTGCTAACAATGAAGAAGCAGTGAATCAATGAATTTGTTGGTTTTACTAACGGGTTCTTTAATAAAAAATAGACATCAATAATCGTGTCAGTCGAGAAAGATAGTATGCGAAGGTAAATAAAAAATAGTTAGGTTCCACTTTTTACAAGGACCTAGCTATTAGTTAAACCACACCAGCATTTTGATTGCGAGATACAACTCTAAACAAATCCTCAGTAGATTTAAGCTACTGGGGTTTTGTGTTTTTTAGAATGATTTTTTGGAGGATGAGTAATGCAATTGCATACAATCCTCACACTCCATAATCCATTGTTTGTATAAGGGATAGAGTAATGATAACTTATTCAATCAAAAGTTGTATGTTGTTATTTCCAGTTTTATCTTACTATTGAAAATATAACTAGCAAAGGAGTTTTGATATGATTAGAGGATTATATGAAGCGCATTTGCCTGTGAGTAATTTACAGGAATCGATTAAATTTTATGAAAAGCTTGGTTTAGAATTAGCAAGAAAAGAAGAAAAACTAGCTTTCTTTTGGATTGTAAAAGGGGAAAGTTGGTTAGGCCTTTGGGAAAGTGAAACTGTAAACCTTCCATATCACCCATCAATTCGTCATTTAGCATTTAAAGTAGACAAGAGTGAAATTGAAAGAGTAAAGGAATGGCTAAAGTCTGTAAATATTGAAATACGTTCTTCCTTTGGTTTCTCCCCGGAGATGCAGCCGTTAGTATTTAAAAACAATCCACATCATGCAGCTGTTTATTTTTATGATCCGGATGGCAATTCATTAGAATTAATAACTCCATTAGATATGGAACTTGATGATAGCGAAAAGATGATGACGTTAGTAGAATGGAAAAAGAAGTACAAGAAATAAATAACGCTTACTGTGAAGAAGTAGTATAAGATTGAAACAAAAAAAGGAATTTGTTATCAACGAATTTAATTCAGGATTTATACAATTAAATAGAAGGGTATTAATTGTATAAATTTATAGGAGGAAAGAGATGAAATCTAAATTAACTAAACAATTAAAAAATAAAGAAATTGCTTCTTCAATTGATTTAAGGTTATTTTCTAGAAATGAATTAAAAATGAAGCCTGATAAGAAGGGAAAATTCCATGTTAGTAAAGATGATCCTAATTATAATAGGTGGATTAATGGATGATGCAATAAGGGGATGTTTTGTTTTAAACCTACAGGGTGGGAGAGTTCTTACCGTCCTGTGTGCAGTGTAGTTAATAGAATCCCTCAGTAGAATGAAGCTATGAGGGATTCTATTTTAATTGCAAACTATATTTTGTTATTCTTTTAGGGATAATCTATGTTCTTTAAAAGTTTTTGGAATGATTAAGCATTTACTAAAGTATTGTTAAAGACTTTGACTAGCTTTTCAGCTTCTTCATTTATAGACTCTTGTCCTTCAAATAATGTTAAATCTTTACACCAAAAGATATTTTTATAGTTACCTTCATCGGTCACTTCATTAATATCTCCGTTTTTCTTTATGTCTTCATAGTTTGAAATTTCAAAAGCAATATTTTTTAGCCACCAGTTCTTTACTTCGTTTTTTATATCTGTCATTGGTCTTGGAGATACAATCACACCACTAATTAATGTAGGTGTCAATTCATTGTAATCTGGATGGAAAAACTGAATGTTAATGAATAAAATTTTATTTGTTTGCTGTTCATCTATATCGCTTTTTAATGCATAGGGCCTTGCCATATATTGAGGGAAAAAGGTTGCTGTTTGTTTAGGTGTTTGAAGGATATTCTTACTTGTCTCTGTACCAATTGCATTACCATTAATCGGTTCAAAGCTGTATTTGGATAATGCTTTATCCATATCTCGAAGCATCAGGATTGAATTATTTATAAGTTGCATGACATTTTTAATTGAATAAATTAAAGTTTTATTTGTTTCCAATTTTAGTCCCTCCATAGTTCCATTGTATTGATTCGACCTTTGATAAAGCTGCCCAAGAAATATTCTCTGTGGAAGTATAATATGTAAGTTTTAATGGTGAGACCTGTTTAAATTTGCCCAAAAATCCATCAAAGCTTTTTAATCCTTTTTTCTCGAGTAATAATTTTATATCGTTTAACAAAATCCTATCCTGAAACGTTTTATAATTAGTAATTTCGTTGAGTATTGTATAAATTCCTCTCCATGTTAGCCAGAAAATCTCAGTTATAGGGTAATTTTTAATTTGAATATGTTGTGTACTTGTCTTAATACTATCAAAGGGAAACGCTGTATCATTTGTTAGATAGATAAGTAGTGTTCTCTTAATGTTACGTTTATCAGCATGCATTAAATTTAAGCAAGAATCTGTATGAATATCTTCAATTTCACGAGCTAACTGATCACGTTGATGATTTTGGCGTTCATCGATTTCAACAGTAGTATCCTCCTCACTGGATTTACCGGATAGGTATTTTGCTTCTATACAGATGATGTATTCTTCCTCTTCAGCATCCTTCAAATGCAATAAAAGATCCGGCTCGCTATTTATTAAACGAGGCCAAAATTCAAAATTACATTCAGTAAACGCTGTATTGAATTTCAAATTAGCCCCATTGGTATTAAAACTAGATTGTAATATAGCTTGAAGGTAAGAAGGAGAAGATAAATACTTTAAGCTACCAAAAACTGAAGACATCAACAAATCCTCAGAATTCGCTAATTTTGATGGGACTTTCCCTTTTAACTCAGCGGTTAACATATAATACCTCCGATTTGTTTGAAAGTTTAGTTTGATTATACATTTATTTTAATTGGAAGTATATTGAAAATATTAATTAAAAATACTTTTTAAAATGAAAATAGGATTTAGATATATAAATTAAGAGGTTATTTTGGTGCATTTCTAGAAGTTGTGTTAGAAAATCTTTTTTTAAGAGCATAGTTGTTATTTTTATTAGATGGGGGGATTTTGAATGAAAAAGAGAATTTTTATTTGTATTTTACTTTTACTATTAACAGTATGTAGTAAAGAAAAACACAATGAAACGAATAAAAATAATACAAATGCTAATAATGCCAATCCAAAAGTAGAAAAATTAAATATAAATATCTCAGAATACTTTCCTCCTTTAATAACACGTAATCAATATAATAGTTTTGATATGGATGGATCAAAGATAACAATAATAAGTGTTGCAAAGTATCTAGTAGGTAACAAAAACAAAAATACAAGAATATTAGAAGAGACCACATATAGTAATGGAAAAAGTTCATCAACAATTAATTATTATGATGTTACTGAAAATCAGATATCGAATGATGTAGAGGTAGAGCTCAAGAATCAATCTTTCTGGGAAGATCATGAAACTACATATGAAATAAAAGATACTAATAAGACAGTATACACGAAAGCAGGAAAATTTAATGACTGTATTGTTGTAAAAAAAATAGACAAGTCATCGGGGTTACTAGCTTATATCTACTATGCCCCTAAAATAGGAATCATCAAAATGACAACAAAAAGTTCTAAATATGGTGAAAATATAATGGAATTAGTCTCTACAAAATATAGTCCGTACAATGAACCAACTGAGAAAGATGAAAGTCGAAAAGAAGAGGACTCTATAAGTATGGAGAGAGATGGAAATAATGCACCAACCTCTATCGGAAATGCTAAATCAGGTAAATTACCAAATAAAACAAATAAAAGTTCAACATTAAATGCAAATGATTACGCTAAAAAAGCAAGTGAAGCTAGTATGAAATCATTTGAACAGTACATTTTTAATCGACCAGATTCATTTGAAGAAGAAGGAACTGATCAAATTTGGCATTTTAATCATGGCATATCACTTAAAGTAAATGATGAAGTAAAGCTAAAAGAGGTCTACTTTGATTACGAAAATGGTCCAAATGAAGAAGCTTTTCTTATTGCTCGTGCCTTAATTATTGGATTAGATCCTAATATTGAAGATTCGGTAAATGAGTCAATATTATTTACAGGAAAAGAAAAAGCTACTTTTGAAGTTGGGGAATTTAAAGTAGGGTTTGAATTTGATGAGAGAACTTTTAAGTTACTTGCTATTGTAAAATAAATAATTCTAATTAAGTGGAATAATATGTATTTAATTATAGGCGGATATAGTAAAGATAAGTATGAATTTCGTGTAACAGAATGCTTTTAACTAATAGTAAAGATAGGGGGGTTTAGATGGAGGAAAAAGTGATGAGAGCGATTCAAGATGATTACCCTGATGAGTTTTCTTGGTGTTATGGGTGCGGTAGGTTAAATCAGGATGGATACCATCTTCGAACAGGTTGGTTTGGTGAAAAAACGATAACGATTTATACACCACGCCCAGAGCATACAGGAGGAATACCTGGCTTTGTATACGGGGGATTATTAGCGTCATTTATTGACTGTCATGGAGCTGGATCAGCCTCTTTATATCTACACCGAAAGAATGGACATAAAGTCGGAGATGGGGTTAACCCACCAAGATTTGTGACAAAATCTCTAAAAGTCGATTTCGAACATCCAACACCTATTGGAGAACCACTAAAAGCGATTGGAACAGTAGAAGAAATCCATCCAAAAAAATATAAAGTCTACACGGAAGTATTTGCAGGAGACGACCTTGTTGTTACTGGGGAAGTCGTAGTTGTTTTAATGCCAAAGACATTTAGGAAGGAATGATTCTAGTGGTGGATATTAGAAAACCAAATAACGCTGAATTACAAGAAGTTATTTCACTTTCTCCACAAGCTTTATTTGATGGGACATTGGGAGAAGTAACACCTACGATTGAAAAAATCAAAAGTCTAATCGAACCATTATTAGAAAAAGGTAGCTATTATTTAATTGCAACAGAGAATGATAAATTAATAGGCTGGATTCTTATAGGTGCAAGTAAAGACCAATTTACTGATAAAGCATATGGTTTTATTTATGAACTATTTGTTATAAAAGAATTTAGAGGGAATGGAGTATCTAAGAAATTAATGAAAACGGCAATAGACCATTTAAAACAAGATGGTTACAATGAAGTTCGTCTTAGTGCGTACGCAGAAAATCAAGCGATTAAACTTTATGAAAAATTAGGATTTAACATCCGAACAGTTGCTATGAGTTTACAAATATAATTGGAGAGAAAGAAGAATAGGGGGAGTAAGGTAATGAAAAATAGTTACGTACATCATCTATGTATACAGACAAATTCATATTTAGAAACAATTGAATTTTATACAAAAGGTCTGGGGTTTGAGATTGTTCAAGAATCTCCTAATTTTAATGGGCGTGATTTTAATACTTGGTTAAAGCTTGGTGCTTTTTATATAGAACTTCAGACAGGCAAACAACATGAAATATTAACACAAGTCAATTCAAACAGTGAAGGTCTTGTTCATTTTTGTATTTGGGTAGAAGACCTAGAATTTGAAGTTGAACGTTTACAAAGAATGAAATGCAATTTTATAAGAAAAAATGAAAAAATTATTTACCATGTTGAAAATGGTTACCTGTGTAAATTAATAGCGCCAGAAGGAACGATTATTGAACTACGTAATAATCAAGGAATTTAGAACTTACTTATTAGATGGGAATATTTTATACATATCACACGGTAAAAACGTCACCAAATGACGCAAAAACAAGTCCTACGATAAAGTGAAATAGAATTATAGCTTAGAAATAGGGGGGCAATTATGCAAAAAAGACAGAGAATCAGCTTCTCTGTCTTTGAATAAATCAGTATTTAAATAATACAGCAATTAATTGCCAACCGATTCCAACTGTCCAGAATAAAACAGTATCTCCACGTTTAATTCGACCATCTTGAATTCCTTCATACATGGCAAGCAATGGACTTGTAGTACCCGTATAACCGTATTTATCTCCTACATAGACCATTTGTTCATCTTTTAGCCCTAAATTATCACGCAACAACTCAATGTTTTGAATAGAGAATTGAGATAGACAATATGCTTTAATATCTTGAGTTGATAAATTATTGCGATGAATCAATTCTTCAATCATTATTGTAGCTTTTTCAATAGAGACATCTCCTGGAAACGGTAACCATTGGACATAATCTACTACTCCTCTACCGTGTAGGTTCTTGGATAAGCCATTTTTCGGGAAGGTTACTTTATCAAAGTCGGAGGATTCTGTGTAATACATAGAATCGATAAAGCCTGTTTCTTCTTCTGTTTTTTCCAAAATTAGAGCTACAGCTACATCTCCGAAGTTTGGATATGTAATAGTATCTTGAGGGTTCATAACTAATGAAGCAGCATCAGAACCTACTAGTAATACTCTTTTCATATTTGGATTGGCCAATAAGTTTCTAGATGCTTGGTCTAATCCTGTAGTCAATCCTGAGCAATTCGCATTGATGTCCAGGATTCCTGTATGATTTCCTGCATTAAGCGCATGATGTAAAGCAACTGCATTTGTAGGGAAAACAAATTCTGGAACTTGCGAAGCAAAAATAATCATATCTAATTCTTTTGCTGATAAATTTGCCTTTTTCAATACTTTTTTAGCAGCTTCAATCCCCATTGTTACAGAGTTTTCTTCTTCATTATCAATAATATATCTTGTATTTCTACCACAAATATCTTCTAAGAAATGTGTTAAATCATCTCCTTGTTCTTTTTTGAAATGTTCGATATAGTATTCATTTCCCACCTTGTTTTTTGGATGATACATTTCAATTTCTCTAATTTTAATATTTGTCATTTTCAAAAACTCCTTTTTAAAAAACGAGACATAGTTACTATGTCTCGTTTAATTCGATAAATTTGTTTAACGAATTACAATTTCAGCATTATCTAGTCCTACTTTTTTAGCAATGCGATTTAATTGCATTTTAACAATAGGTTTATTTGAAATTTCAAAAATCACTTTATTAAAATTAGAGGATTTATAAAGTTTATAACAATCTTCTAACGCTGGCACTAATTCTGGTGTAACAATAGCTAATTCTAAGCAATCAAGTACTAGATTGAAATCTGCTGCGTTGATAGAATTTACATTTTTATTGTAATCATCCATGAATCGTTTAGCTTGTTCAGGAGTAAAATTTCCGATGATTTTAATATTCATTTCTTTTTTTAATTGATTTAATGACATTGTGTAAGTACCTTCCATGGTATATACGTCCCTTCGTTTAATATTGTAAATTTATTTTTACGAATCTTTTTCATTGAAACTCTATTTCAGCTTCAATAATATGAACTACCTTTCAATACTGTTTACTAGAATTAATTTCTGATCTTTATATAACTCCTCACTTTTTTAAATGGATTCCTTAAAAAATGCTAGACATCTTACATTTATAGGGTATATAAGTTATATTAACACCTAGTTATAAATAGTGCAAAAGGTAGTTTCAAAGGCAAAGTGTCATATGAAAATATGATTATATAACGTCTAATCCATCCATATCAAGGTTTTTTTATTATGAAAACATATCGCCTTTTTAGCAAAATAAACGCTAAAAAAAATGGAAGTAAAAGAGTTAGAGAAGGGGGATGAATGGAGGTTTATTTACATTGTCTATCTAAGGTTGGAAAAGATATAGTTCAAGAGGATTCGGACTTGTTTTCTTAACTACCATCGAATTATTTACACTCAACTCGATATTATATGGAGACTGCTTAAATCCTTCCCAATTTCGGGGTGTAACTTCCATGATTTCCTCAGAGTAAATACTTTTGCTTGTCCATAAATTTGTTGTTGATACATTTTTTGGTATATGGTTAAATAAAATTAACCGGTTAAAATAATTGATATTAAAAGGAGATTTGAATGGAATCTATTAAAATTATCCAAACATACGATCAATTAAAAGCAATAAGCGATCCCTTACGCACAAAAATCCTCATGTATTTAGTAGAAAAACCTTATACATGTCACCAATTAGCCGAAGAATTAAACTTAACGCGTGCTAAGGTTCTGTATCATTTACGTGAACTTGAAAAATATGAGTTTATAAAATTGGTGGATAAAGTTGAACAAGGCGGTAACCTTCTAAAATATTACCAAGCAGTTGCAAGAGGCTTCATCCCAGCAGATCATCTATTAAACTTTGTGGAATCTCAAGAAGCTACTAGACAATCCTATTTAGAAGTATTAAATCGAGCTAAAACCAGGGTTTTAACAGCACCTGATTCATCATTTGAATTCAATTCTTCAGCAGTTGAAGAATGGGATAGTTTATCGTTACAAAGTGAAGTATTAGTGAGTAAGGAAAAGTTCTTAGAATTCACAAAGAAATATAGAGAATTGATCGATGAACTTGTAACAAACGAGAAGGCAGAAGAAAAGGAAAAAAATAATTATTATGTCATGGTTACTGCTTTTAAAATTGATGAGTCTAAGTTTTATGGAAGAACGTAGGGGGGAGTATGGAAAATAAAGGGGTATCATCATGCAAAAAAACTTTAATAAATCCTAAAGAAACTGTAATTCCTAAAGAATGTATTCTTCTTAATAGGTCTTTTCTGTTTTTGTGGCTTTCAAGTACTTTCTCATTTCTTGCTCTTTCAACTTATCTTTTTGCAGAACAATGGTACATCATAAGGGTTCTAAAGCAAGAGGCTGTATTAGGAATTGTGTTGATGGTTACAATGATTCCTAGAATATTATTAATGACAATTGGTGGAGTATGGGCAGATCGAATAAAACGTTCGAGGATTATGTTATTTTCAAGTTTAGCAAGATGTGTTTTAGTTCTTATGATGATATTGTTTTTGCAATTAAACTGGCTACAAATATGGCCTTTAATTTGTTTTGCTGTATTCTTTGGGTGTGTTGATGCTTTCTTTTCTCCAGCTAATTCTTCTTTGTTACCAATAGTAGTATCAAAGAATTTACTTACAAGAGCTAATTCGTTCATTCAAAGTTCTAACCAAATCGCAATGTTTTCTGGTCCTATGATAGGCGGGCTTATTTTAACTTTTGGTGCTTCTTTCAACATTCTATTTTTGATAGTAGCCATTTTCCTAGTTATCACATTTATATTTTCATCGTTTATTAGAGAAGAACAACAAGAAATACATAATAATCAAAAAAATTCGACTAAATTAGAGTTAAAAGAAGGCTTTAAATATGTTTGGAACATGCCATTTTTGAAAAATATGATTATTATTTTAATAATTATTAACTTTTTCTTTTTTGGTCCTTTGACGATTGGCATACCTCTTTTAGTAAATAATGTTCTCCTAGGAGAAGCAATAGATCTTAGTATTCTTCAAGGATCCTATGAAATTGGAATGTTGTTGGGTGCTTTAGTAATTGGATTATTAAACCTCACGAAAAGAAAAGGGTTAATCATACTTATTCTGATTAGCCTTATTGGAGTAGCACTAGCTACCTTAGGTCAGATAAACACTGTATGGCAAGGCGTAATTCTATTGTTGTTAATGGGGATTTTTTCCTCAGTAATTAATGTGTTATTAATATCATCAATTCAAGAGAAAAGCCACGAAGATAAAATAGGACGTGTGATGAGTATTGTCAATGCTTCATCCAACGGTCTTGTTCCATTATCTTATGCATTCGTTTCATTATCACTATTCATAAACCTTTCAATTTCGGTTCTAATGTTATTCTGTGGAATTTTAATTTTGATGATTTCAATTCTATATATTTTTAAATCAAAAATGATTATGGATTAAGGAATGAGATTTTAAAATTTTAGTATTGAATGTTTGTTCGAAATAGGATAATATTACAAAAAAACTATATAAAAAGCGATGAAAAGAAGAGTAAACATGCGGATTATCTACAGAGACCTCTGGTAGCTGAAAAAGAGGGATGGGAAGTGTGTTGAAACAAGTCTTGGAGCTGTGCATAGGATTTGTTTGTTGGAACAATGATGATGCAACGTGTTCTCACGTTAAAGAGATAGAGTATCGCATGCAATTTAAATGCATAGCCGTACTCGATAAGGTTTCTGTAGCAATGTAGAAACGAACTGGGGTGGCACCGCGACATGACTCGCCCTCAAGATTACGATCTTGGGGGTGAGTTTTTTATTTTGTTTTAAAAAAATAAAAAGGGAGTGGTGTTATGTTCAGATGGAAGTATCCTTTAATCTTATTAGGGGGAATAGGCATTTCAAATGTGGGTGCTTGGGTTTACCTAATCGCCCTCAATTTAATCATATTAAATAAAACAGCGTCTCCACTTGCGATTGCTTTGTTATATATACTTGGTCCAATTGCAACTATATGTTCGAATGCTTGGGCAGGTAGTTTCATCGATCGGTTAAATACACGGCGACTGATGATGGGAATAGACGTATTTCGAGCAATATGTATTGCCATTATTCCATTTTTGCCTTCGCTTATTTATGTTTATATACTAGCGTTTGTCATTAATATAGCAAGTGCGATTTTTCAACCTACATCTATGGTGTATATGACGAAACTAATACCTGAAGCAGATCGGCAACGGTTTAATGCACTACGTAGTTTTATCAATTCTTGTGGTTCACTACTAGGTCCGGCAATTGCTGGGATGTTATTTTGGATGGGGACTCCTTATACTGCCATCTATGTGAATGCAGTGGCTTTGTTTTTTTCGGCACTGATTATAAGGCTGCTGCCTAATGTTGATGAGAGTGTTAAAGAGATAGAGGGGGAAAGGTTTACATGGGATTTGATAAAAAGCGATTTTCGGGTTGTTGTTAATTTTAGTAAGGGCAATGCCTTTGTGACAAAGATCTATTTATTGTTTAGTGGAATTACGATATTCATGACTGCAATAGATTCTGTCGAGGCAGCATTTGCGAAAGGTGTTCTATCAATATCAGATACTAATTATGGGTTTTTACTAAGTGTTTTTGGAGCTGGCATAATTATTGGGTCAATGATTAATTCCATATTTTCAAAGCAACTTGCGGTTCATTTTTTAATAGGCGTTGGGACCATTTTCACCTCCATCGATTATCTAGTATTTTATAGTTCGAGCGGCTTTTATAGTGCAGCGCCTGGCATATTTTTAATAGGGTTTGCTGTAACGTTTGCGAATACAGGGTATTTGACTTTCTACCAAAATCATGTTCCTGTAAGGATGATGGGAAGATTCGAAAGTCTCTTTAGTGTCATGGAAGCAGGTTTTATCGTGGCTGTAACAGTTTTAATCGGTTTAGCAGCTGAACTAACTTCAATCCGTCCAGTGGGGTTAGTCGGATCATTTGCTTTCTTTTTATTAGGGTTATTGGCATTGAAAGTTGTATCCGGTGTAAAACGGAGGGAATTCTTTAAAAAAGCTGCTTCTTCTTTAAACAGTTAATCAGAAAAGGCTTGACCGATTAAGTGATTGGCGAGCCTTTTTTGGGTAGCATCTAACCATTTAGCCTTAATCGCATTATTTAAAGGTATTCATATACGATTGTCGAATTTTTAAATAAGAATGCGGATATAGCAACACTATATTTACAATAAAAAGGATGTGTCTTCTATGTGGAAACAAAAGATAATAGAAACACCAAGAGGGGCTTTCGAATATTTTGTGAAGGGAAACGGAGAGCCACTTGCTATTACACATTTTTATATGGCTTTTAATGAGAAAGGCAATTGGTTTGCTAATCCATTTACAGAGCATTACCAAGTATTTTTAATCAATGTCAGAGGAGCAGGCAATTCTCCAACTATTGAAGTAGATGATCAAATGAAATTAGAAGAAATTATTTTAGATTTGGAAGCGATTCGTGAAGCTTTACATATTCCTAAATGGGCTTTTGCTGGACATTCAACAGGTGGCATGCTTGCTTTACAATACGCTGCTTCAAAAAAACAGTCTTTAACGAAATTGATATGTGGTTGCAGTGCAGCAAGTAAAGCATACGCGAGTCATGCTAAGAGTATTTACTGTAAGGAAAACAAAAACTTCAATCGAATAATTGAAATTATGGAGGCACTAAATAATTCAAATACAGTACAAGAAGAACGAAGGAAATTGTCATTTGAGTGGGGGATGATGTCGTTTAAAAATGAAGAAAAATTAAAATATGCCCAAACACTCCCAAATAGCGGTCGTACAATAGGTCGCGCTTTAGACTATTTTAGAAAAGTCGCAGTAAAATCATTTGATATTCGAAATCAGCTCCCATCTATAAATATTGATACATATGTATTTGGCGGAAAATATGACGCGCAATGTCCGATTGAATTTAGTTACGAAATTGCAAATCGAATTCCCACATCTAAGTTAACTGTCTTTGAACAATCCAATCACCATCCATTTGTTGAAGAAGAAGAAAAATTTAAGGACTTTGTAAAAGGGACTACTAGAAAGCATAGTATATAAGAGGTCTCCAAGTAGGCTGTTCCAGATTTTTTACGCCAATAAACGATAGTTGAGTATATACAATTATGCTCTGAGAATTATTGAAATCTCAAATAAAAGGATGGAAAAAGTAGTGCTTTCTATAGCTGTTCAACTATTTAATAGGCTTGTAACTTTTGAAAGTGCTTCTTATAACATTTTAGTTACAAGGGGGAACTCCATTGCCAGTATATAAATTGTCATTTTTATGTGTAGTCTTCAATGTAACATTTAGTATAATTAGCTTTTTAGCTGCCTATTTTGATGGTATTATTTTTCAAACTTTAAGTATTGGTATCTTCTTTTTACCGCCAATGGTTACATTTTGTGGAGTTCTTTTAGGAATAGGCGCAATTGTGTTAAAAGAATCTTTCATCAAATCAATCACTGCCATAGGGTTAAATATTGCTTATATATTTGCAAATTACTATGTTTTACTTAATTTTTAAATTGAATATGAAAGAGGTAATCATTTTAATGCGCTAAAAAGATTTTTGAGATAAGAAATGGCTCAAAGTTTCTTTAGCCTTTGAAAATTTTTTATTCAAATGAGTACTATGCGTGATCTTAACCATATTTACGCGTTCTTATTATTGTTTCACAATAATCATTTATCGTTTTACAATAACAGTCTGTTGTTTTATAATAATAAAGTAAATTATTGTAAGCAAGTGAAGGAGGCGATAACTGGTGAATCTTTTTACTAAGATTGTTTTAAAATGTTTGTCAATTGTAACTGTGTTTCTTCAAGCTGTCTTTGCATTTGCTGGAATAGTGCTACTATTTGCAACTGTAGCTTTGTTGTTTGTACCGAACGATGTCAAAAATCAATTATTACAGTATCTAGATTTAAACACAAATGTAAACATAACAATGGTTTTAGTACTTTCTAGCTTAGTTGCATTTTTAATCATTGCTTGTTTGTTTATCATTATGCACGCGCTACGCAAAATGATTGGTAATATTTATAAACAAAACTTCTTTGTACCCCAAAACCTTACGTACCTCAAACTAATTCTAATCTCAATTACTAGCATTACCATTTTACAGTTTATAAGCCAGGTGTTCTTTGCAAAACTACACGCGTACAATGTCAGTAATGTTTTTTCTAATTCTGCTTCAGACCTAGTTGGGAACATTCTTTTATTAGCCATTGTGTATACGCTTTATGTCGTATTTAAATACGGTATATCTTTGCAAGACGATTCGAACAACGTGATATAAGTGGGAGTTGCTATGATAAAAGTTAATCTAGATCGAGTCATGTTAGAAAGAAAAGTTTCCTCAAAAGTATTAGCAGAAAAAATCGGAATTACCCAAGCAAATTTATCGATACTCAAAACAGGTAAAGCACGTGGTATACGCTTTGACACATTAGAAAAAATCTGTCGGACATTACATTGCCAACCTGGTGACATACTTGAATATGATGAGAAAACGGAGTATAGCGAAGAAGTGTAATTAGTTCAAAGAGAATGGGTAGGTTTATAGATTAAACAGTCTAAGTTAAAGGTTTCTAAACCATGGTTTGGGAACCTTTTCAACTGTTTAGCTTTATTTTACTTACAATTAAAGTAAATATTGTTATATAATAAAAGAATCTATCGTATACCAGGGAAGGTGAATAAGATGAATTTTCGATTGGCGACATTAGATGATTTAGAATGGATCATCGATTTACGTAAGCAATTATTGATTGAGGAAGGACAAATAGTTTCTTCTAACATTGATGAAGAATTAAATACCTTTTTTGAAAACCAGCTTACATCACATCAATATGTACAATGGCTAGTAGAAGAGGATAATAAAGTTATTGCAACAGGAGCTATTCAATTTATTTCATTTCCACCAAGCTATTTTAACCCAACAGGTATTAGAGGCTATATTTTGAATATGTATACACATCCGGATTATAGAGGTAAAGGAATCGCTAAGCAATTAGTAAATGAAACATTAAAAGAAGCTCAAAGTAGAGAGGTTCAACACATATTTTTAATTTCTTCGGAAATGGGTAAGCCTTTATATAAGAAAATTGGCTTTAAAGAAAATGATATTTATATGGAATATTTTCTTCCAAAATAAAACAGCTAATACGAATGAATAAAGATAAATGTAATACATATAAGGGTTGTGGAGGTTATGGGAAATCTAAGATAGGAAAAAAGTTAAGATAACTGTTTATCCACTAGATGTTAGTGTACTTCATGGTAGGATTTCCTGAAAAGGGGTTGGCAAATTGTTTAATGAGATGAAAGACACGATAAATAATTTAGATGAAAAAGAATTGAAATCCTTATTATTTCAATTCTTTTTCCGTATGCAAGCTGTTGAAAATCGAAAAGATTATTCAGAACAGCAATTCTTCTTAGATATAAAAAATACATATAACGACCTGTTAGAAGACCGGGAAAATCATGCAATGGGCGAAAAACACACACAATTTGATACTACTCATATCGTATTTGGCGATGCACCAACTGGTAGCTTGAAATTGGTTTTAAAAGAGTTAGGAATCAATCAAAAAGAAAAAATCATCACTTTTTCAGATTTATTTTCAATAGGTCCTGTTTGGAAAGTACATGAATTACAAGGTATTGTTAATAGGCATGAATGGTTACGAACACATTTAAATAGTGAAGGTGATGTGCTCACCAACTATCTAGCTAAGTTTATGCAGACTATTTTAGAAATTGAACAAATTTCAAGTCACCAACCTATTATTATTTGGGCTGGAGAAAATGCACACGAGCAAACAGGTTTAAGACTAGTTCTATATTTATTAAAAGAAAAAACGAACGATATCTTGATCATTAATACAAACGAAGCAAATAAAACTAAACTTGATACAACTGAAAGTGACTTTACGCCACAACATATGGGGGAACTCTCATTTGAACAGTTAAAACAAATCTATGAAAATGAAAAAAATGATCATGCACTAACGCAAACCGAACGTAAAGTATTTGAACAGCAATGGGAACAGCTATGTCAGGATAAAGAAGTTTTAAGAATTTGGGAAAATAATAAAATCATTAGTGTTCCTGAAACGTTTTACGACGAGTATATCATCAATACAGTTAAGAAGTTCCATAAGAAGAATAAACAAAACGAATTTATAAAATCAGCTAGAATAATCGGTGAAGTAATCGGTCATTTAGATCAATATGTTGGCGATGAATTTATAGAATATCGCATCAAACGTTTAGTCGCCGATGGCATATTTGACATAGAAGGTGTTACAAAGGCAATGCGATATTACAGTATTAAAGTTCGATAATCATATGCTAGGGATTCTTATTTACGAATCAATACAAAACCTCCATTTCAAGGATGGAGGTTTCATCATAATGACTGTCTTATGAAGCAGAACTCTTTTTTCCATTTCTGAACATAAAATAAAATAGCACTATTAGAAAAAGAACACTAAATATAATGGCTAGCGTAATATAAAATGGATCTTTGTTTATATCTTCGGGAATGAATCGCTCAGCTATTGGTCCAAATGACATGAAAAATGGAATAAGAATTGATATCCAAGTTTTTGAGTACACCGACCAAATAATAAAAGTAAGGATGCATCCTAATAAGATTAAATTATTTTGTAATGGAGTGGCTATAAAAAATGGCTCTTTATCAAATAAGTATACAAGAACGAAAAAGCCCGTTAAAAACAGATAAGCTATTGCAATAGTAAAGTAAAACCATTTTGAATAGATCATTTTTGGCAACACTCTGACCAATAAAAATCCATATAGAATTAGCGAAAGAACACTCCCACCAATGGCTCCGTACACACCTATTTTAGATAGTGAGAACTCACCAGAAATTGCGGGAGAAAAACAAACGTATGCAATTATTAATAAAGCAGTCATTGGCGTTAAAATTAGAAACTGTTTTATATCAAATCCCATTTCCTGACCAATACTTTTCATATATGCACGTGGAGAAGATCCAATAATGTCTTTAATATTTTTCCCTGCTGCCTCTGCTTGAAGTAGATGGTCACTTAGTTCATCTATCACTTCTTTAATCTCTTGATCGTTTTTTCCTTTTGACATCAAGTACATTTTCAGTTCAATGATAAATTGATTTGCTTGTTTTGATAACATCTCATTAATCCTCCTCTTCTAATAGTGAAGTTACTCCCGATGAAACCTTATCCCAATGTTTTTTAAACCTTTCTAGTTCTTCTTGTCCTTCTTTCGTAATCGAATAATATTTCCTTTTGGGTCCACTTGGCGATTTTCTTTGGACAGATGTTACAAAATTGTTTTTTTGCAATCGCATTAATACAGGATAAATACTTCCTTCGCTTACAACTGCAAAATGATGCTCATTCAATTTTTCAGTAATTTCATATCCATAAGTCTCTCCCTTTGCTATTAACGCCAGTAAACTGCCTTCTAATAAACCCTTTAACATTTGACTAGTCGTGGACAAGGTTGTTCACCTCCATACTCTTGTTACATCTATCTTACATTACACTATAGTTTAGTGCAAGATAGTATATTGAAAATTTTTAGAAGAACATGGAAAAATACAAGCCCATATTTTAATTAGAAATTTATGTTCTGAATGGATCGTTGATCAATTGTTGAATTAGAAAAAACCCTGTTTTTAAAAACAGGGTTTTTATGAAACAAGGATTGTTATGTAGTAAATTTAAGTATCGATTTTATAAAAAAGTTCCTAGAATGCTTCATAATCGTGCGGTTGATAATTGAAAAATACTTGGGGTAGTTTCTCAGTTGTTTTGTTAAAACTCCTGTTAATGAACTAAAGGGGCAAAGATCAACATTAAAACTGAACTAGTAATAAGAAAAGCACTAAGTGTTTTTGAAAGTTTTACTCTGTGTTCACCTTTATAAACCCCTGAAAATTGGAGCCTATTTCTATACAATACAAAAATTATTATAAGAATAGATATTCCCACCATCCAACCTCCATTGGTATTATCAACATCTATTCCAAAATTCCCATAAACTAATTTTATTAAAGCGCCCATTATACTTCCAAGAATTAAAAAAATTGCTGTAATTCGAATGATTTCCAAAAATACTCGAATCATCAACCCACCCTTTCTTGAATCTAAACTTCCTATTTATCGATTTTTCATAACTATATTTTAACAAGTTTTGATACTAATTGTATTCCATCATTACTTTTTAATGTTTTCTTTTAACTCTAAAATTCCAAATAATAACATGAAAATAGATGATGGAATGAAAATTATTAAAAATAATATTTTAGTGATTTCATTAAGCAAAAACAAGGTTAATGAGATTATTGTTATTATTGTTATTAAGCTAACATATTTATTGAGTTTTGACATATTTACTCCTTGTATACAAAACATTTTTACTTTTGGGTAAAAATGTTAAAATTGATTAACGAGATGAATTATAACATATATTGGAGGAATATATGAAAAATGATTTACTTAATCAGACCATCTAAGCTACTAGTTTTTATTTGTTTAGTTTTGCAATTGAACTTATATTTTTCTTCATTTTCCAAATTAAATGATTCGGTGATATTAAATTATATTTTTTTATTCATTATTTTTATAACAGCAATTATTTTGTTTATAAATTTTGAGTTTGATATTTGTGATGCCAAATTAGTGTGCACGATAAAGTTTTTAGGATTTTCAATATATAAAAAGGAAATGTTCAAAAGGAATATTGTTAACATTAAATTTTCTAAGTCAAAAAATTGGACTTATATTAAATTGGAAAAAGGATTTAATGTGAAAATAAATAATTATAAATATAAAAAAATGCATGCTGATTTAATCGTTTTTGCTGAAAAAAATGATATTTGTATTGATAGAAAATAATGTGATTAATCATATTAAGAAGATGAAAGGGAGTAATTATGAAAACTATATATTTAAATTCAATAATTGGTGTTGTAGTAGTTGCTTTAATGTTAATTGGTGGGGCAATAGGTATCTATATAATTGGCAACACAACAAATGAATATCCATGGGACTTAATGATTCCAGCTATAGTAGGGGCTGTTGGTGGAATGGTTATCTTTCTTGCTATTTCTATGTGGAGAGAAAAGAGAAACGGTAATATTCCAAGTTATGATGAAAGAACTATAAAAAATTTACAAAAATATTTTATGGTTGTATTGTACTTCACTTTGACTGGTTCAGGGTTAGCTTTAATCATTGCTTTTGCAATGGGGATAAAAACAATTGAAACAGGGCTTTTAATTTTTATACTAACAGTTCTATTTAGTTTGGTGGGATTAGGGAGTTTGGTTGTAAAAAGATTATAGCCTTATATTTGGCTTAACATTTAAATTCCATAGTTTATTGGAACCGTTTCAGATTAATTTATATTTTAAACACTGAATATTACGAATAGTATAACTTGTTGATAGAGAGGATTTCACTTTCGTTCTTTTGGAGGACGATGACAAACCTAGAGGGGATGCTGCAAGCCCTCAACATATTTAATTGGAAATTTAAAGTGATTTTTTAATATATTTGGTTAAATTAATTCCCAAATTAAAACTTCGGTTACGAAATCAGTCTTCGAAAAAGGAGCTTGTTCTATGTCTATCAATGAATTTAGTAATAATTTATCCAAATATGCGAATCCAAGAGAATACGATGAGTCCTATAAAAGTTATACGGCAGATTTAGATTTTATCGAAGCTCATTTAGGTGAGCGTAAACAAACAATTATTGAACTTGCTTGTGGAACAGGTCGCCTAGCAATACCTTTAGCAAGACAAGGACACTTAGTTTATGGTGTTGATATTCATGCAGGAATGCTGAAGTATGCACAAGAAAAAGCTGATGAAGAAGGTCTTAACATTCATTTAAGCATTCAGGATTGTACGCAATTAAACTTGCCTATCAAATCAAACTTTATATATATGACGGGTAACTCCTTCCAACATTTCTTAACTAATGAAAGTCAAGATGCTCTATTGATGTCGGTCAAAAGGCATTTGAACGTAAAAGGTGAATTTATTTTTGACACCAGAAATCCTATTTTACATGAACTATCAAACGTTGATCTTTCTGAAGAATCGATTGAGCAAAATGGAGACATAACAAAAGTTATTCATCAGGAAGTATATAATCCTTTGACTCAAATTTTAGATTGTACTTCAACATACATATCTTCAAAAAATGAGTATAAAGATAGTATCAAACTAAGATATACATATCCATTAGAATTAAAACGACTTTTACAACAACATGGCTTTGAGTTAATCAATATACATGGCTCATGGAAAAAAGAAGCGTTTGATGCAAATAGCATTTCAATGGTTGTTCATGCACGATTAAAGTGATGAAATTAACAAACTTTCTCAAATTGGAAGTGAATGCTTTTTAAAAAGTGTAAAATAAATGGAGGATTAGTTTAGCTAAAAAAGTCAGAGTCCCGTAAGTTTTGCACTAAGTCCTGACATATAGAAACATAGAGTAGGTGAAAGCATGTTAACAAACAGTTTTTTAGAAAGAATTCATTTAGAAAATACAACGATAGATTTGAAACATATGCCCATAATATTACGCCATATTGCGAAGTACATTCCTTTTGAAAATTTAGATGTGATGGATAGAACGACTAAGCCACTTTCGCTAGAAAGAATTGCAGAGAAACTTTTAACGAATCATCGTGGTGGACTTTGCTATGAAATAAATACGTTATTATTTGAGGTACTCCGTGAAAATCATTTAAATGTGAAATTGATCTCTGCAATTATATATGAAGAAACACGCCAAGCATTCTCAAAAACAGGCCACACACACACTGTCATATTATTAGAGGAACAAGGACATGTCTATTTAATAGATGCAGGTTTTGGAAATAATATACCATTAATACCTGTACCATTAGATGGTCAAGTCGTATCTTCAACGAATGGTGACTATAAAATTATTGATGATGAACTGTATATGAAACGTAGTTATCGTGACAAACAATTTAAGTTAGCATATCGTTTTAAACGAGAAAGCATCACTTGGGATCAGCTACGGATTTCGCAGCAAATTATTGAGCAAAGTGAAGAATCTATGTTCAACAAGCGCGCATTATTAACAAAATGTACGGAAGATGGTACGGTGACACTATCAGGAAATAATTTAGTTATTATGAAAAATGGTGAAAAGAACAACCGAGTTTTAACAGATGTTGAAAAGCAACAAGCTAAAAAGGATTATTTTTATCAGTAATGCAGATATGCAAAAGCATTTTGATTTAATTGAAAAATGTATGTTGCTAATTATTAAACATAAGACAACAAAATAATAAATTTAAGCCTATTCAAAATTTAAATGAATGGGCTTTTTTAAAAGTGTTGTTTGATTTTATCTCTAACAGGACAGGAAGATGAACATATCATCTACGCCATGTCCCTAACAATGATAAGGAGAGGATATGACTATGAAAGTTCGTCTTACAGACTATAGTGTAGATTGGCCTCAAATGTTTCAAATTGAGGCGGAGTTTCTGAAAACAATCTTTGGCGACGAGATCATCAAATGTGAGCATTTTGGAAGTACATCAGTTTATGGAATGAAAGCAAAACCCGTAATCGACATGATGTGTATTGTTAAATCCATAGAGAAGGTAGATTTATTCAATAAGCGAATGGAGTACCTTGGTTATGATGTTGCTGGGGAATGGGGGATTACAGGGAGGAGGTTATTTAGAAAAGGTGGCGAGAACAGAACTCACCATATCCATTTTTACCAATTTGACAATCCTGAAATTGAACGACATTTGATCTTTCGAGATTATTTAAGAAATCATCCTCAAGAAGTAGCCGAGTACAGTCGTTTTAAAGAAGAGTTGGCGCAACGCTACGAAACTACTAGTGATTATAGTCCAGCAAAAAAGAAGTTTGTAAGTGAAATGGAGCAAAAAGCGCTCAGTTGGTTTTCGGAAAGGTTGAAGATGTAGTTTGTCGGTATAATGCTACATGAATTGTAAGTTGGCGAACAATAGTAATTTTACTTGAATAGGGTAAAGACAAAGGAGGTAATTCTATGAGCCATGCACTTATTATCGGGGGTAGTGGAATGTTGAAGGAAGCAGCTGTTTGGTTGGCTAGTCAATATGATGATGTAACTGTCATTGGGAGAAGTAAGAAGAAAATGGATTTCCTTATTGATCAATGTAGGAACATAAATCCTTTATATTTAGACTATCATGATACGAATGATTTGAAATTGGCAATAGAAGAACAAATAAGAGAAATCGGTGATATTGATTTAGTCGTTGCATGGGTGCATTCTACTGCTCCTGATGCTCTTTCTACAATTATGAATGGGGTTTCTAAACAGAAAAATAATTGGCATTTGGTTCATATTTTAGGTAGTCGTTCAAATTTAGAAACGATCAAAAAGAATATAAGTGTACCTGAAAATTGTACCTATTCTCAAGTGCAATTGGGTTTTGTGAGAGAAAATGACCAAACGAGATGGTTAACCAATACAGAAATCTCCTCCGGGGTAATTAAAGCAATCTCTCAAAAAGAAGCTAAATATATTGTTGGAATGACAGAACCTTAGAAACAACGACCTTCTTAAATGGTCATACATAAAAGTAAAAGCTTAACCACTACCGTATCAGAACTGGTATTAGTGGAGCAGATTTATCGTAGACTTAGGATTAATAAGGGAGAACTTTTGTTATTTATTAAAATAATTGTTTAACTGTCTCTCAATTGTGCAGGGTTAATTTTTATAGTTTCGAAAGGTAATAGAGAAAGCGGTTTCTAAAAATATTCTGATAATTTAAAATAATTGGTTGATTTTAGAAGGTGTTACATATATAATCGAAATCGAAAACGGTTTCATCTTTGGGCGTTTACATTTATATGAACTTTTATAGAAACCGATTTCTATGGGGAGTGCTATTGCTATTTCATATTTTTCAAGATTAGCGTAGTAAAAGGGGGTCGGTACATATAAGAATCGCTCAAAGTATGTATTCGGGGAATGTTTAATAAAACAATAATGGGGGTATCACAATTGAAAAGCCTTAAAAAACTGATTGCTATTGGACTATCTACGGCTCTGGCATTGTCATTAGCAGCATGTAATGAAAAGACTTCTTCAGAAAATGGTAAAAGCAAAGATACAGTTACTCTGAATTTTTGGACATTTGGTGCTACTAATTATGAAGATTTGGCAAAAGAGTATGAAAAAGAAAATCCTGGTGTCAAAGTTAAAGTAAGGGCTGCTGAAACCGCAGAACATCATGATGCATTATTTACCGCTTTATCTGCTGGAAGCGGAGCACCCGATATTGCCATGTTGGAAATTGACCAATTAGACCGTTTTAAAACGGCACAAGACCGTTTTGAAAACTTATATGACCTTGGGGCAAATGATATTAAAGATCAGTACCTAGATTGGAAATGGAAAACAGGTGAGAACGATAGTGGTGATTTCTTGATTGGTTTGCCGACGGACATTGGACCGAAAGCCTTGTACTATCGGGTAGATCTATTTGAGAAAGCAGGGTTGCCAACTGATCCGGAAGAAGTGGCAGCATCCATTAATTCTCCGACTGCTTTTGAAGAAGCAGGGCTTAAAGTGAAAGAAAAAACAGGTAAGGTATTTATAGATAGTATTGAAATGGCATTCAGAGCTTACTTGGACGGTGCAGAAACAACATTTCTTAATAATAAAGGCGAGTTGTTATTAGAAAAGGATGGAAATGCCGTTAAAAATGCCTATGATTATGCCGTAAAGTTAAACAAACTGGGGATTGTTGGTAAATTTGAGATGTGGTCACCGGAGTGGGCGAATGCCGTAAATAAAGGAGAATTCGCTGCTGAGTTAGGAGCTGGCTGGTTAAAGGGCTGGATGGAAGGTAATGCACAAGAAGCAATCGGTAAATGGAGAGTGGCAACACTGCCATCTGAATTTGCAGCGAACTGGGGAGGATCTTTCATATCCATACCAAGCGAAACAAAAAATGCAGAAGAAGCATATAAATTTACAGCGTGGTTAGTTTCTCCAGAAAATCAACTGAAATCCTTCAAAGACAAGGGACTATTCCCTTCTGCACAATCGGTCTATGAAATGGATGATTTCAAAACAAATAAAGATGAATTCTTTGGAGGACAATCAACTGCACCTGTATTTGCAAAAGCTGCACAAGATATTAATGGAGCTGTTTATAAAGGTGAAAAATATTTCCCAATTTATTCAGAAGTTTTGAATGCTTTGAAGAACGTGCAAAGTAAAGGAGCAGACCCTGAAAAAGAATGGAAAGAAGCTATTAAGCGTTCTAAGGGCTTATTAAATCGATAATTTAATAGTTTACTAGAAAAAGGTGGAGAGTAGGTGTGTCTTGTAGGGAACGCCACTCCCATCTTTGATGGAAAAGAGGTGTATTCAACTGAAAGCGAATACAGTAACAAATGAGGTCAAGGGAAGAAAGAAGCGGGTTAGGTCTGAATCGAGAAAAGATATGTATTCTGCCTATTTATACATTGCTCCTTTCTTTATTATTTTTGCGATTATTGGTTTGTATCCGGCTATATTTAGTATTTATTTAGCATTTCAAAAATGGAACGGTCTTAGCCCTATGATCCCTGCCGGATTGGAGAACTTTAAAATTGTCTTAACTGATTCTCTTTTCTGGAAGGCGGTTTATAATACAATCGTTATGGGAATCATGGGAACCGCTCCTCAAATCTTGTTTGGAATCATTTTTGCCTACTTGTTAAATATGGCATTTCTAAGATTTAGAAATTTCTTCAGAGTCACCATTTTTATGCCTTATATTACTTCAATGGTAGCGGTAGCCCTCATTTTTAGTGTGCTGTTTAGTGACCATGAATCTTCCTTAGCCAACTATGTATTAAGTTTAGCAGGACTTGATCCGGTGAGTTGGACTAGGTCAGAATGGGGAACGAAACTTGCGATTTCAATTATGGTATTTTGGCGATGGGTTGGCTATAACACGATTATTTATCTTGCTGGAATTCAAAGTATCCCAAATGATTTGTATGAAGCTGCTTCAATTGATGGTGCAAGCAAAATACAGCAATTCCGACATATAACCATACCTATGCTGAAGCCGTTTATCATATTGACTGTCTTTACGTCCACCGTGGGAGCACTTCAATTATTTTCTGAGCCAACTGTATTTTTGGGAAATGATGCCTTTACGAGAGATGAGGCAATGACAATCGTGATGTACTTGTATCGTGATGCATTTAGATTACAATCCTTTGGCACCGCATCTGCAACAGCAATCATATTATTAATATTGATCACAGCGCTTGCAGCAATCAATGTATACTTATCATCTGGTATAGGAAGAAAAAGGAGGAATGGATGATGAAAATAATAGAAAGGGCAAGAAAATTTTCTAGTGGCAAACTCCTTGTCTATATTTTATTAGTCATTACCTCTATATTATCTTTATTCCCGTTTTATTGGATGTTTGTAATGGCTACTAGACCTAGCTCAGCCTTTAACTCGATTCCTCCTACGATTACACCGGGGAATATGTTGGTTGAAAATTTTAAAAAGGTATTAAATCAAATTGATTTCTTCGGTTCAATATGGAACTCATTTGTCATTTGTGCCATTGTAACAATCGTTGTTTTGATCATTAGTTCATTGGCTGGTTTTGCATTTGCGAAGTTTACTTTCCCAGGGAAAAATATTCTTTTCATTGCAATTTTGTTAACGATGATTATTCCTCCGCAATTAGGTTTAATACCTCAATATTTCTTAATATCAAAAGCAGGTTTGCTTGATACCTTACCAGGTGTAATGGTTTTGTTCTTCTTAAATCCATTGGGAATCTTTCTCATGAGGCAATATATCAGTAAATCAGTCCCTGATGAACTTATTGAGGCGGCTAAATTGGATGGTTGCTCGAATTTTAGAATTTACCGCAACATTGTCCTTCCGATTATTCTACCAGCAATTGCAACTGTAGGTATTATTGTTTTTACCGCAGTATGGGGAGAGTTCCTATGGCAGTTTACCGTTTTGAGGGATCCGGAGAATTATACAATTCAAGTAGCATTAGCCCAATTAAGCAATACCCGAAATGTGGACTTTGGGATGATTATGTCGGGTGTATTTTGGGCAACTGTACCGCTACTAGTGGTCTTTTTATCATTCAACAAGTTATTTATTTCAAGTATTACTGAAGGATCTGTGAAATAAATAAAAGAAATTACTCAAACTTAGAAGGGATTAACATGAATTTAACCATTAAAGATATTGCGCAAATGGCAAATGTTTCAAAAGGAACTGTTTCAAAAGTGATCAATAATTATAAAGGAATAAGTGAAGAAACAAAGAAAAAAGTTATGGATATTATTAACCAAAGTGGGTATGAGCCTAACTTTTCTGCTAGATCATTGGCAACAAAAAAATCAAATCTGATTGGTTTAATATATGCCGGTAGAATTAATGTAGATATGACCCATTCTTATTTTAATGAGATTCTATCTTCTTTTAAGAAAAATATAGGTTTACTAGGATACGATATTTTAATGTTTTCAAACGAAAAATTTAATACGGATAATGGCAGTTATATAGCAAGATGCCGGCATTTCAATGTTGATGGTTGTTTAATCATTGCAGGAGAAGAAGTAGAGGAAGCTACCTACGATATAGCTGTAGAGGGCTTACCCTGCATCGGAATAGATATCGAGTTAAAAGGACCAAAGGCAAGTTACATCATGACGGATAATGTGGGTTTGGCAAGAAAAGTGGTAGAGTATCTCTATCTTCATGCCATAAAAAAAATTGGTTTTATTGGTGGTAAGTTCGATTCTCCTGTTTCTACCTATCGTAAACAAGGTTTCTTAGAGGCAATGAATCAATTCGGTCTGGAAATTTGTGAGGATTGGATTCAATATGGTGATTTTCATGAGGAAAGCGGTTATGTGGCAATGAAGCGAATACTGCAAAGTAAAAAGCTGCCAGAGGCTGTTTTTTCTACGTCAGATATGATGGCACTTGGAGCATTGCAAGCGATTAAAGAGGCAGGCTTGAACTGTCCTCAAGATATCCGGTTAATTGGGTGTGACGATATTGCAGCGTGTCGATATAGTCATCCAAAATTAACGACAGTGAAACAGGATAAAGAGAAGTTTGGTAAATTATCCGCCTATATGCTCGACGATTTGATTAATGACCGGTCACAATTAAAACCAGTATTTATTGACTCAGAATTGATAATCAGGGAATCGTGTTGAATAAATTCGGCTATATTGCTAGATTCCCGGAAATATTCAATTTAATAATAAAGTTCAGATATTTCGTAAATGCTATTCTATTGCGACAAAAGAAAGAATTGGATAAATAGCCTTTTATAAAAAATAAGGTTGCAGGAGGTTATATGGTGAATTACTACGCGGTGTTTGATGTTGGAGGCTCTGCCATAAAATATGCTCTGATGGATGAAACAGGTTCTTTTATTGAAAAATCCTCCCTTCCGACTCCTAAAAAGAGTCTAGCCGAATTTATAGATACAATTGGTGATATTGTGGGTGAGTTTAAGAAAAGCTATTTGGTAAAAGGGCTGGCTATTAGTATACCAGGTGCCGTGAATGTTGAAACGGGGATTATTGAGGGATCATCCGCTCTTCCATATATTCATGGACCCAATATAAAAGACCTTCTTCAGGATAGAACGGAGTTACCTGTTGAGCTAGAAAATGATGCAAATTGTGCTGGATTGGCAGAAGGTTGGATTGGTGCAGCAAAGGATGTGAAGGATTATCTTTGTATAGTGCTTGGTATCGGTATTGGAGGTGCAGTGGTTCTCGATAAAAAGCTTCGACATGGGAAAAATGGTTTTGCGGGAGAATTTGGGTATATGTTGATGGAGGACTATCTGGGGCCGAATACTGGAGAATCCTATAGTTCTTTAGCAGCGGTAGGCGGATTAATCCAACAGGTTGCTAAACGAAAAGGAATAGACCCCAATGTTCTGACAGGTAAAAAGATATTTGAGCTAGCTGAAAATGGGGACACGGAAGTAGCGGATGAAATTGATAAGTTTATGAGACGACTTGCTGTTGGCATATATAATCTACATTTCATCCTCGATCCGGAGAAGATTTTGATTGGAGGGGCAATCAGTCATCGAGAGGGATTTGTCGAGAAGATTAATGAAAAATTACAGCAAATGAAATATGAACCAGAAGGTTTAACGGTTAAAGTAGAAAGATGTCAGTTTGGCAATGATTCTAATTTAATCGGTGCTCTATATCATTTTTTACAACGGCAGAAGGACATACTTTAGATTTGAAGATTTCGAGAGTCTCTAAGAACAATGGTATAAAAGGGAAAAGCAACAACTGGGTGGAAGGGAGAGTACGATAATGCATAAAACATTGAAACCGTTTCCGACGAACTTCTTATGGGGAGCTGCTTCAGCTGCCTACCAAATTGAAGGTGCATGGAATAAGGACGGGAAAGGGATGAGTAATTGGGACAAATTTGTTCGTATCCCCGGTAAGACATTTAAAGGAACGACGGGAGATGTCGCTGTAGACCACTATCATCGTTATAAGGATGATATCCATTTAATGGCGGAAATGGGCTTAAAGGCTTACCGTTTTTCCGTATCTTGGCCCCGTATTTTTCCGAATGGAAGAGGCGAGATTAACGAGAAGGGCGTTGCCTTTTATGATAATTTAATTAATGAACTGCTTAAAAATCAAATTGAGCCCATCTTGACCTTGTATCATTGGGATTTACCTCAAGCACTTCAGGATGAATATGGTGGCTGGGAATCTCGAAGAATCATTGAGGACTTTACCAATTATGGTGTGGAATGTTTTAAACGCTTTGGAGACCGTGTAAAGTACTGGGTCAGCTTAAATGAACAAAATATTTTTACAAGCCATGGGTATAATGAGGGCTCACATCCACCGGGTATAAAGGATACAAAGCTGTTTTATCAGGTGAATCACCACGCAAATCTAGCCAATGCCAGTGTCATCAAAGCATTTCGTCATTATGTTCCGGATGGTCAAATTGGCCCAAGCTTTGCGTACTCGCCAGCCTATCCTGCTTCTTCAAAGCCGCAAGATATATTGGCTGCTGAAAATGCTGAGGATCTAAACAGCCATTGGTGGATGGATATTTATACTTGGGGGAAATACCCGAAGGCTACCTGGAACTACTTAGTAGAAGAAGGTCTTGCACCAGAAGTGGAAGAAAGGGACTTTACCTTATTAAGAGAAGGCAAGCCAGATTTTATGGGCTTAAACTACTATCAAAGCACGACATTTGAAGTCAACCCATTAGAATATGGAGTGGGTGCCGGTGAGATGAATACAACAGGCATCAAGGGAACATCAAAGGATTCGGGTATTCCAGGGTTGTTTAAAACTAAGGTGAATCCCAACCTAGAACGCACTAATTGGGATTGGACTATAGATCCCCAAGGATTAAGGATTGCACTTCGCCGAATCACGAACCGATATGATTTACCGATTTTGATAAGTGAAAATGGGCTCGGTGAATTTGATAAGCTAGAAGATCAGGACAAAGTCCATGATGACTACAGGATTGAGTATCTACAAGCACATATTGAGGCTATTCAAGAAGCCATCTCAGACGGTGTCGAAATGCTTGGCTATTGTGTTTGGTCATTCACGGATTTACTAAGTTGGCTGAACGGTTTCCAAAAACGCTATGGGTTCATCTATGTTAATCAGCATGAAGAAGGAACTCATGACCTGCGTCGTATCAAAAAGGACAGCTTCTATTGGTACAAAAAAGTCATCGAATCGAACGGAATCTAAAGAGCGGAGGATTACTTCGCTTTCTTTTTTTTGCAAATAATTAAGAGGGTTTAACCGATTGAAAAGAGCTAGTGGAAGTGGAGAAAATGACCAAACAAGATGCTTAACTAATACAGAAATCTCCTCTGAGGTAATTAAAGCAATCTTTCAAAAAGAAGCAAATATATTGTTGGAATGATAGAATCTTGAGAAAAACGACCTTCATGAATGAGTATACATAGTAGAAATAACGTTCTTAAATAAAAGTTTTGTAACTTAATATTTACAAACATAATGAAATAATTTAAAATTTAACCAAATATTAGAAAATACATTAAGCGTAGTAAAGAAAATCTATTGTGAAGTGAGCTGTTGGTTAGTGTGAAATAGTCAATATATATCCAAACTCGTCCAGGTATATTTGCTGATACTGTTGAGAAGGAATTTTTGTTCTTTAGGAGGGGAAACATCTAGAATTAAAAATTGAAAATTCAACTTACAAGATTGGTGTATATGCATTGCTTGGTTCTGCAATATTAACATCTATCAGCCAAGTATTTTATGCAAATCAGGTTCAATCAGTACATCCTTTTTTATTTACGGGTATTAGTTTCTTTATAACAGCTCTCTATTTTCAAGTATTTACATTTAAACAACGGCTAAAAAACGATTGGGTAGAAGCTAGAAAGCCATTATTAAAACTAAATATAGCTTCCGCGATAACATTCATGGGCTTCTATTTTGCATTAAAGTATGTTGAACCAGCAATCGTTAGTTCATTAGAAATGGGTATAGCTCCATTATTTATTTTAATTTTAATGATGTTACAACGAAAAATAATATCAACAAAAAAATGGATTATATCAATCGGCACATTAGCAGCATGTTTAATGCTTATATGGGCAGTTATCAATGGTGCTTCGGGAATAGCATCTCAAATTTCATCTAAAATGTTTATAGGGATATTCGCTAGTATCCTTTGTGGAATAGGGGCAGTTTTTTGTTCTGAGTATTCAAAACAATTAAGTGATATTGGTTGGACAAGTTCTATGATTTTATCAAAGCGATATATCGGAATTATCTTGATTTCGTTTATTTTTACATATGATTTAATCACTCCTTACTTCATGGAAAATATTATTTGGATTCTAATAGTCACAATTAGTGGTGTTCTTATTCCAAATTACTTATTACAAAAAGGCATTCAATATACGAATACTTTTTTAGTCATGATGTCACTTAGCTTTATCCCGGTATTTACATTTCTATTCCAACTATTCGACACGCGTATCCACTTTTCACTCGTAACATGCGTAGGCGTACTTTTATTATTTATATGTGGAATCAGTAGTTTACAAGATGAAGATGTTAAAAAAGGTTCCTAAATGATGAAATCACCCTCAACTGGCGAACAGTATTTATGTATTATGGGGTATGTTTTATAAAAATGGACACCACAGTGAAGTGATGTCCATTTTTACAAATTAATTTAGTTGTGGCTCTTCTGCGCGCGCTGCTTGAACACGTTTCCCAATCAAGCCATATACAATTGTCATTAACACTACACTAGCAACCATTACCGAAACACTTGGCACAATAAATGTTTTACTCATTGAGAAAATAACTTCTGTACGGAACCAGCTTTGGAACGGTATCCCTACACCTAACAGCGCCGCAAAAAATCCTATTTTCACTACAATATGTTTTCCCTTCATTTTCCCAATCATCGCGTTAATAAATAAACGTAACAGCGCTAACCCTGACCCAACGAAGAAAAACGTTACTAAATATCCTTTCACTTCTTCATCTAATACAAATGCTTTCCCTACTAATCCAATAATTATGACACTCGCTATCGCAATTAACATTTTCGATAATTTACTCAATCATTGTTCCTCCTCAAAATTGAACACCTTGTTCTGTTTCTGTAATTATCATAAAGCGAATGGGTGTTTGAAGCAATGCACAAAATTGAACACTATGTTGATTTTTAGTATTGGTTTAATATTGGGATCCTTAAATAAGGCTGTTTTTAAAAGATTGTTGGGTCTTCGATGCTTTTACGGTTACTCTAGTTTCCACATTAACAGTGATACTTTTTGGATGATTTGAATTGTATGTACATAATTTAGCATAGAGGTATTTTTCAATCTAATGTAGCAAAAGCAATAGCAATCTTTAATAATCTGGCGTTTCTGTTGAGAGTAAATATTTATTGTTATAGTATTATACAAGGTGAACCTAATCATAAGTAAGTGCGGTATCTATAAAACCAACTAAACCAACGATGTTTTAGTTGGTTTTATACTATAATGGAATAAAAAAGAAGTGGAGTCTAACATAATGGGGAAAATTTTTCGAGGGATAGTTTTAGCGATTATTGGAATATTAGGGGTCATATTAAGTTTACTTTCATCTACAGATTTAATTAGCTCCCCTAATAGCAACTTAAATTCTAAGAAAATTGATAAAAATATTAAAAAGCTTAGAGAATTAAGATGGTTTAATGACTTATACATAGATGAACGACATCATAAAAGTTTCTTTATAAATGTGAGAGTGAGAAAATATCTTCAAAGTAACATTTTGGTTTCACGGTTAAAAAACAATAAAAAAGAACAGCAAAAGTTTATTCAGCTCTTAGAATATGTAGCAAAGAAACGTGATTAAATTTAGTTTAAAAAACCGCATTTAGCGACATTACGGTGAACCTTATCATAAGTAAGTGCTGTTTAAATTAGGCATATGAAATGAGTGAGTTCATATGCCTTTTATTATTTAATAATATATAAAGGAAGTTTTAGGAGGTTCTAATATTTAATGAAATTTCAATTTATAGATACATATTACGAGGGACATAAATTAGTACCAGATTTTTATCATAATTGGTATCAGGCTTTACATATAGAATCACCATTTGATAGTACGAATGCACTTACGTATCAAATAATTAAGGAAGTACAGTCTTTATTATTTGAAAGCGAAGATGAGCTGTTTATAGTAGCAAATAGTTATCCCAGTTTTAAAAATAAAACGACTTACCCAAATATTTTTAAAAGATATATGAAAAGCCCTAAGAAAAAACATGAGGTACAACTAGCAAACTTTGAGTGGCTGTTTGATGATGATGTTATCAAAGTCCAGCAAATTGTTTGGTCATGTAAAGTTTCAGAAATCAAATTATCACTGCTATTGAAAGCACTAGCTAATAAAGACTTTCCAAAGCTTCGTCCACAATTAAATAGAAAAAATAGTATGTTCGCTCCTGATGTTTTTATAATTAATCAACGTACAAAGTGTATCGTACATGTTTATGATGATCGTGGAATTGAAATAATGAATGTAGATAAAAAATATAATCTATTAATAAAAACGCATTTAGTGACACGGTGAAATTTATCATAAATAAGTGTTATTACTATTTTCATCTTCTAAAAATAGATTGGTTGTAGCATTGTAGATGAGATTTATGGGTTCACCTATTATAAAGGTTATAGCGTTTATGTGTAGCGAATTGTTTTTCCATTCTTTAAATTCAATTTCATCCAAGCTAAAAGGGTTTTCGATTTCGATCAACGCATTTTCTAATCGACCGGATATTTGGCAAATAGGAGTATTGAGTATAAAAATTGTATAGTAGTCTGATAAGATGAGTTTTCCAATTGGAGATAATGTAATATTTCTTATCGTGCGAAATACATCATCAATAAAATCTTTAACTTGAAAATCGTCCGGGTTATCTCGATTGAGTTCATATAAAAAAGTATCTGTAAGTACATAACAATATTGGTTTTCAGAAGAAATGGCAACGGATCTTGGTTTGCCGCGAAATTGGCCATAAAAAGTATCATAGTTTTCGTCTTCGAATTTTACCCAAGTCCAATCTTCTGTTGAAAAAGTGGCATCGTATATTTTTTCGGGATACATTCCAGAGATAGGAGGCTCTGTAATTTCAGCAGTTAGTAGCATAGATATCCTCTCCTTAATTAAAAAGCTTTAGTATTTAAAAGTAATAACTGTTTTCTCAGTAGTTATCATATCAAAGATTTTTGCTGTTCCTCTTCTTTATTTAGCATAACATTCCACATCCATAAATAATTTATGAATTATTCCACAATCGGGCGCAATTCGTGATTCAGAATTGTGCATTTTCAGTACTAGAAACAATGTTTATGTAAATGTAAATGTTTAAGAAGGCTTATAAAAGCAGTTAAATGAACAAGTAATAGCCAAATTTTATATTTGAAAAATATAATGCAATGGACTCTACTAATTTTTATTGAAACTTAACAGTACATAGTTCGACCTACTGTAATAAGATTAATATTGTAATATACTATTATAAATAGGTTAACAATGTTAATATATGTTTTATTCAAAGATCTCTTAAATATTCAGTGAAAAATTAGAAGGAGTCCTAAAATGAAAAAGAGAATAAACTATTTAATCTTACTTTTAACTACCATCTTTGTCGTTGGTTGTACGAGCGTAGAAGATGCTTCCGTTACAGGTAAAGAAACAGATTCACAAGAAGTCACAACAAGTGAAACAGATTCACAAGAAGTAACAACAAATAATACCGAAAAAGAGCAAACAACTGTAAGTGAAAAATCAGATTCAGAAAAAACATCAACTCCATCAAAAGATGAACTGTTCAAAGGATACAAACTGATTAAAGTTGATGGTGGTAATTTGTCTGGACATCGTGAACCCAAAGTTGTTGTTGACATTGGTTATGGAAACCGGAAGTATTGGGCTTTCACGAATGAATATGGGCAGCTAATACGTGTTATTGCTGACGAAGTGGTTCTACAAAATGACCGTACTGAACCTGTAACATCGTCTGGCAGATACTATTCTGATGAAGCAAAAGTTCCTGGTGTCGAAAGAGCAGATTTAGATGAAGGACATATCATTGCAGATTCTCTCGGAGGGGTATCAAATGCTTACAATATTACGCCGCAAGATAGTACGCTAAACCGACATGGTAATCAAGCGTATATGGAAGATGCCATTCGTAAAGCTGGTGGGGCTACTAATTTTGAAGCAATTATCACATATCCTAATACGAAAACACAGATTCCTTCTCATTATAAGTACACGTACACTTTAAGAGGGCATGAGATTGTAGATGAGTTTGATAATGGTAACCCTGATAAGATCAATAAATCTCTAGGATTAACTGAAAGTAAATCTACCAGCTCAAATAAGTCGACTAGTACTAATAAGTCCAATTCATCGAATGGCACTAAAGATGTTTCTAGTGTTGATACAGATGGTAATGGACAAGTAACGATTAAAGAAGCTAAAGCAGCTGGTTTTAAAATGCCGATAACAAGGGATCACTGGTTATATAAATATATGGACGATCGAGATAATGATGGTGTGGTAGGGGAATAAGCACGCAGCTAAAATTTAAGGCAAATTAATAAAAAAACGGATAACATTACAAAATATTTGACTGTGATTGTTAAATTAAACTTAGATTTTCAAACTATTTTATTGTTATATTTAATTTCTGGATTGCAATAATATCGTCGGAAAGCTTTGTCGTGATTGTATAAAGTGTATGAAAGAAATCCAAAGATATAGAAGAAGTAATCGTAGCAAAGCAATTGGTAGCATAGGAGGAATGTATGAGTAAATTGACCATAGTATTTGCAATTTCACTCGCACTACTTATATATGGCGGTGCCAATCTATATATTGGTCATCGTCTCTATAGGGGGCTTGTGCTTATTTTTACGAGGATCAATAAATGGGTATTTGCGTGTGTGTATGGTGTTATTGCATTTATCTATTTACTACAATTTTTACCTTTACCAGGAGCTATCAATGAGTTAGTGACAACGTCTTCTTCTTACTGGTTGGGGATTTTCGTTTATTTATTATTATGGTTTGTAGTGATTGATGTTGTAATATTTATCGGGAAGTTATGTAAGCTGATTCCTTCGCCCGTTCCTAAAGTTGTCCGCTTGTGCTCTTGGGGACTCGCTATTTTATGTACGATTGGTTTTGTTGGATATGGCATCTATAATGCGACGCAGATTAAAGAAGTGAAGTATAAAATTTCGACGAAGGATTCGGTTGTTTCCCCACAGATGAAAATTGTTGTAATTAGTGATTTACATTTAGGGGCGATACAATCAGAAAATCGCCTAGAGGAAATAGTTGAGAAAATAAATGCGATGAAACCAGATTTAATTGCAATTCCAGGCGATATTTTTAATGATGATTTTGATGCGGTAAAAAATCCTAAACGTGTTAGTGAATTATTCAAACAACTAGAAGCTCCTTATGGTGTATACGCAACGCTTGGTAACCATGATGGTGGTAAAACATTTCATCAAATGGTGAAGTTGCTTAAAGATAGTAACATCATGTTACTAAAAGATGAGTATGTCATAATTGATGATCGCTTTGCATTAGCTGGCCGTTTAGATTCGTCACCTATCCGTGGGTATGGTGGTTTAAAGAGAAAAGATATGCATGATTCGTTAGCGAAAATTGATCCGAAACTTCCACTGATTGTCTTAGATCATAAGCCGAGTCATCTAGAGGAATATAGTAATAATGTGGATTTAATCTTATCTGGTCATACGCATAAAGGTCAAATTTTTCCAGGTAGCTTAATAACAAACCAAATATATGTAGTCGATTATGGACATTATCAAAAAAATCCTAAAAGTCCACATGTCATTGTGACATCAGGTGTGGGTACATGGGGTATGCCAATGCGCGTCGGTACGAATAATGAAATTGTAGAAATTCTTTTGGATTAAAAATAGACTATTATAGTTGAAAGGGGCCGTAATTATACGGTCCTTTTTAATATAGAGGATTTTTTTGCATAACAACTCAAAAAAATCTGGATATTTATCTTAATAGCTCTGTTAACTAAATTTATCGTTTAAATATGGATTCTTCCTAACGAAGCAGGATAGTTCAATAAGGAAATTGAATATAACAAGGATGAAAAATGGATGGGAGAGAATCTAATGAGTTTTCCTGAATTAGAAACAAATCGTCTGGAATTAGTTCAAATAAATGAGGAGCATACTCAAAGTTATTTTGAAATTATGTCAAAGGACGAAGTAACTAAATATTATGGGATGGATAGTTTAAAAAGTATTGATGATGCCTCAAAAATAGTAAAGTCCCTCCAGAATACATATGAAAGCAAAAGAGGTATAAGATGGGGCATTGTTTTAAAAGAGACAGGTGATTTTGTCGGCACATTGGGATTAAACAACCTTAGCACTTGGAGTAAAAAGGCTGAGATTGGTTATGAAATACATCCTTCACATTGGAGAAAAGGAATTACGACTGAAGCTGTAAAAGAAGTATTACGTTATTCATTTGCAGATTTAGATTTGTTTAGAATAGGGGCTGTAACATATCCTCAAAATGAACCATCCATACAACTTTTAAGACGATTAGGTTTTGCCAAAGAAGGATTATTAAGAGGATATCTATATCAAAATAACCAGTCTCACGATGCTTTAATCTTTTCACTTTTAAAGAGAGAATGGGCAAAAAAACCTCCAACATCTGTTTAACAGAGCCAAGTTAATAATAGACTTATAAATGATGAGGGGATTATTCGGTGAAAATAGACCAACAGAAATTTATTGTTAATGGGAAGACCTATATGATTAGGTCTGCAGTCCATGAAGATGCGAATGACTTGTCGGAAATTAGATTGCAGATTGATGGAGAAACTGAAAACCTTGACAGAGAAAAGGGAGAGGCATTCATAGATGTACAAGGTTTTGAACAATTGATCCAAACAGATACAGAGAGTAAGAAAAACCGATTTTTAGTGGCTGTTATTGATGATAAGATTGTTGGATTTTCAAGATGTGAAGGAAATCGATTGAAACGATTTGCTCATAAAGTAGAATTTGGAGTCTGTGTCTTAAAGGATTATTGGGGCTACGGCATCGGCAAAAATCTATTAAAAGAGTCCATTAGATGGGCTGACGCGAACGAAGTGAAAAAAATAACCTTAAATGTTCTAGAAACCAATGAAAAAGCTATACAACTATATGAAAAATTTGGTTTTAAAAAAGAAGGCATTTTAGAAAATGACAAAGTTCTATCCGACGGCAAATACTATAACACTGTTGTTATGGGAAGATTCAATGATCGTTGAGCATTGAACCAAAGGGGAAATATGATGAAAATTAGTCGAACAAACAATTTTGAATTAGTCGCAACATTAAATAAATATGTTCACGATTTACACGTAAATTTATATCCCCAATATTTTAAAGAATATAATTACGTGGAAATTAAGAATTTCTTTCAAAAAATAATAGATAAAGAGAAATTTACTTTCCTTCTATTAGAGGATGATGACAAACCTATCGGATATGCTTGGATTGAATTTAGAAATTATCCTGAAAACGCCTTTAAAAAAACATATCAATCGATATATGTGCATCAAATAAGCATCTCAGAAAGCCAAAGAAAAAAAGGATATGGTTCAAAATTGATGGACGAAATTGCTGAAATGGCAAAAGCAAACGGTATTAACAAGATAGAATTAGATTATTGGTTCAATAACGAAATTGCAAAGAGCTTTTACAAGAAGAATGATTTTGTAAAATATCAAGAATTTGTTTATAAAGAATATTAGATGACAAGAAGTGCGATTTGCTGCTGCCTCTCTTTTTTTCATTTTTTGTTGCAAATGCAGTAAGACTAGGATAAATTTGATGCATATGTTTAAGTATTGCATTTGCGATAGAAAGTAAAGGGTGAAATTGATGAGTTGGAAATTAAAAAAATTTGATGAGTTAACAAATAGTGAACTATACAATATTTTAAAAGAAAGAACCGTAATTTTTGTAGTTGAACAAAATTGTCCGTATCTCGAAGTGGATGGTAAGGATCCATTTTCTTATCATCTTTTTAAAGAAGTGGATGGAGAAATCGTTGCATATTTAAGAATCTTACCTCCAGGTGTTTCGTATACAGAAAGTTCTATTGGTAGAGTCATAGTAAAGAAAGAATATCGGGGACAAGGAATTGCAAAGGAACTTTTAAAAAGAGGGCTAGATTTTATCCAAAACGAATTAAAAGAAACAACGGTTAAAATCCAAGCGCAAGAATATTTAAGAAAATTCTACGGTTCCTTTGGCTTTCAAGCAATATCAGAAACCTATTTAGAAGATAATATCCCGCATATTGATATGGTTTTACAATTTAAATAGAATTAATTTAAGAGACAGAATTTCTGTCTCTTTTTTAACTAACGCCACCTTTTGTTGACAGCACATCGCTTGTATGAACAACAGAAACTCCTGCTTCTATGTAACTTCTAATTAATTTCCAATCATTTTTGTTATATCTTTTAAATGTTTGAAAGAATAAATTTGCTGTATCTAAATTCTCACCTTGAATAACCAAAGTAGCCGATATAACAGCCATTGTTTCATTTGGTCGTAAAGGGAAAATTGAAACTACTTTTATATTCCATTGAGCATTATTATCTTTAGTAAAATTAAAACCCTGTTCCCATCCATTTATGGCTTCTTTATAATCAAAGTCAATGATATCTCCGTTTCTTATTTCTCTTGCTTCATAATCTATGGATATTAATTTTTTCAATTCTACTAAAGATGAAGTCCTCCAAGCACCTAAAAAAGTATCTAAAAACATGAGAAATGAGTTTTTCATAAAATCCTCCTAAAATATGATATGTAAAAAATCCTTCTTTATCCAAAAAACTCTCCTTTATTTTTGTTCAACATAATAGGCGGTAATTCCTCTTAGATCCATGCCACGTTGGATGAAGTAGTTTTAAAATTACAATAGAAGTTCAGGACTCTCTTCTATTATATGAAAACATAAATGTTAGAAAGATATTTACTGTTCAATTCAACTAAAATTTTAAAATATACTTACAAATTTAGTTATAAATTCACTAATTCGGTATAATGTATTTAAAAAAGAGGATAGTTCTTGTGTAAAATTTAGAATTGATTTATCAGGTCTTCCAAAAAATTATTCAAAGAATAGAGGCTATAAGTATATGTTCAAAAAATTTGTTGTGTTACTAGTGATATATTTTATTATTCTATACTTCTTTAATATTGTGTTGGATAATTTAGATGCGTGGTTAAATATATCTTTGGTTTCTGTCATTTTGCTGATTTGTACACTTACTATTAACAAGATATTTAATTGGGAGCAGTAAAATATATATTAATTTCCTTCTATAAGTAATGAAAAAAGCGGATTCCGAATAAGTGGAATTCGCTCTTTTTCTAAAATGGATGAAGGATTTCTTTTTTTAAGTTATGGAACTAACGATACAATAAAGTTAAAACGTGATACCATTGCGCATATATCATCTATAATTTCTACGGGTAGCACTACTAAAAATATGTGAAGATATAAATTTAGGAGGACAAAATAATGTTTGAGAAATTTAGAAAGAATAACCTCAGTAATGAAAAGATAGAGGAATTAGTTAATGAAGCTGAAATGGTTGATGAAGAAGCATTTCAACAACACGAAAAGCATTATTCAGAGGAAGGTCTTTGGAATAAGATAAAGAAATACTCTAAAAAGGCTGGTTCTTCTGTGATCTATGCCGTGTTACTTCTTTATTATGTGATGAAAAAAGCGGAAGTCCCTAAGAAAGAAAAGACATTAATCCTTGGTGCTTTAGGCTACTTCATCTTACCACTCGACTTGATTCCAGATATTGCTCCGGGAGTAGGGTATGTTGATGATCTGGGTGCTCTTATTGCAGCTCTAGTTCGAGTATCTATGTATATTGATGCAGATATTAAAAAGCAAGCAAAAGATAAGATCCAAGATTGGTTTGGTGATGTAGATACATCAGATATAGATGATCGATTAATTTAATGCCAGTTTCGTCATGCAATTGTGATATTGAATGAAGGAGTGATGTTTTGAAAATTTTTCTTAAAATCATGCTTAGCATTTTAGGTGTCATATTAATAGGAATTGGAATACTTGTAGTTCTCTTTCTTTTAGAAATGAAACCAGATAAGGATAAAGAAGAGAAAGTCAGAATTCAAGCTGAACAATATTTAAAAGAGCATTTTAATGATAACTTCGAGATATATGACACTTTGTATGATAATATGGGGAACTTTTCATTTGAATATGCTGCTAAGGTCAGGGATAAGAAGTCGAATATAGAGTTTTTTGTTTATTATGATGATGAAACAAAACAAATGGTGGATACTTATATTGCGGATAAATGGGAAAAAGACTTAAAAAGTGAAATACGTCCTTTTGTTGAAGAAAGTTTTGGCGAAACAACGGATTTAATCGTTTACTTTAGCAATGATAATATCGGTCGAGAATTAGCTATCGATCCTCTTAAACCTAAAAGTTATAAAGAGTTTGATGTTGCACCATCCATCTATATTACTGTCCCTCGTAAAAAGAGCGATAATGACGAAAAAATCTTAAATGAATTAATTGCTTCTTTAAAAAGCGAAGGTAAATTAAAACACGGTTCGTTTGCTATGAGTTATATCGATGAAAAAGGTGCCATTTTAGATGATGAATGGCATAAAGATTTCTAATTAACTAAGTTTAGTTTAATTGAGATAGCATAAAAAAAGGATTAGCAAATAAAATCATCTGCTAATCCTTTTTTAGTTACTTTAAAACATATTTTTAATTGTATAGTCTTTCAATATTTTGATTTTAAGACAGCATAGGATACCCAATATATAATTAATTGACCACAGAGAACCATTGAGATTACTTGGGCAACATCAGAATTTTTCAATATATAAAAGATAACAATAGCGAGTCCTTCTAGTAGAATTGAATAATAAAAAGTGGTAGATCGAGCTTTGGTAGCAAGGAATTGATTACGCTCATCATTGTTTTCGACTGTTATTTTTTTGGCGTACGCATCATTGTTTTTATAACGTGCAATTTGGACTAAACGAAGGCCAGAAACAACTACAAACCCTAACCCCATTCCGCTCCAAAAATTATCCAATACCTCCATGAATTCGGCTAATATAAATAGCGCAGCTCCTATAAATAAAAGTGCTGAATACCATACCATTCTGCTTTCTATGTTTTTCATAGTTTTCACTCCTTTACTCTTCTTCAAAGATAAATACGTCTTCAATTGTTTTCCCAAATAGCTTGGCAATTTGATAAGCCAACATTATTGATGGATTATACTTTTCGTTTTCAAGAGAAATAATAGTTTGACGTGAGACGCTTAACTTTTCAGCCATTGTTTGCTGAGTATACCCCAATTGTTTTCGTAACTCTGGGATTCTATTTTTCATAGTTGACTCCTTTCTAAAATGTAAAGCTAGCTTTACTTTCATGTTACAATAAACGAAATGAAAAGTAAAGCATACTTTACTTTTTGTTGAACAGAGGATTTAATGGAATTTAGGTGTCTGAAATTTTTGAGAGATGCTGTCTTTGTGCTTATTCGAGAATTAGTGAAACAATTTAGAGAAAAAAGCGTTGTATTTGAAAAATCTAAATAAATGGATATCAATAAACTGGGAGGACTTCATATATGGATATCATAAGCATTATCAATAAATTATTGCCAATTTTACCGGTTGCTCTTATTACGGCATTCTTTATAATTGGAATTTCTTTCGTATCTTACGTCTTTTATAAAAAAAGAGGTGGAAAACTAAAAGTAACTATTACTCAGTTTGTCTCGATATTCCTACTGCTAGGATGGTTTGTTGTAGTTATGGTGTTAACAACCTTTAGCAGGGGAGAAATGTTTGAAGGTTTGGTCAATTTCCGACTTTTCAGTGACTATGTTAATACATGGCATCAATGGTCGTTGAGTGAATTGCAACTGATCATTTTTAATATGTTAATGTTTGCACCGTTAGGATTCCTACTACCACTTCTCAGCAAAAAATTACGCCACTTTGGTATTGTGTTGGGTGTGTCTATTTTTGTTACATTAGGAATTGAATTCATACAAATGGTTACCCATAGAGGGATATTTGAATTGAATGATATTTTACATAACGTACTTGGAAGTGTTGCGGGATATCTCTTAATGAGTGCAATCCTTGATTGTGTTACACGTCGAAAAATCATTGTTAAATCTGTATTGAAGGCACTTTACATTCCAATGTTCTTTGTACTACTTTTTTCTTGTGCACTAATTGTTTATCATACGAAAGAGCTTGGCAACCTTTCGATTCGTCCGGCAGTTCCTCAAAATATGAAGCAAGTGGACGTCAAGCTTAAAATAGATTTGCCAACAGATACCGAGTCGGTTTCTCTTTATCGCAACAAGCAAATTCATAATCTGAAATATGGGAAAGAAATAGCTGCACGGATGGAAAAATCTTTTAATTTGCAGCAGAAGGGTAGAATGCGAATTGAAGGTTTTAATCGCATTTGGACGTATATTGACAAGGACGGAAAGGAATTTACATTTACCTACTCGTTGCAGAGAGGCGGATGGGGGTTATACCATGAAGGGGATAATAATGACCCTATGAAACCAGATAGGCTAGAAAAGTACGGACAATATTATGGAAAAAAGTTGGTTTCAACAGATGTATTGCCTCCAGATGCCGTTTTTAGTACACAAGATGAGAATACGCTTCGGTGGGATATTGAACAAAACATGACAGATATTATTCATGGAGATTCTGATTTTACAGAGGGCTTTATCATGCTTATACCATCTCAGAAACACCAAATCCCTCTAGATTTAGATTACGATATGAATGAAAATAAATATGTACGCAAGGTTGATATTATCAGTCCGGCTCAAGCCTATAAAGATATTCTTAAAGGAAACTTTGCTATTTATAATGACCTAGTGGATGGAGATCAACTAGATATAAACGAATATGAACTAGATTATATTTACGATTCAAAAGGATATTATCAGCCCGTTTACCGCTTCAAGGGATTACTGAATGGAGAGGCTTGGGAAGTACTTATTCCAGCAATTCAATGATATTGGGTACTATTGTTGTAGATTCTTCTTCGATAGTACCAAATAAATCGTTTGATCAATAAAAGTAGAAAAAAGACTACCAAATCGGTAGCCTTTTCACTTTATTGATTATTTAATCTTATTTATCAAAACTTTTTCACAGAGTTTGTGCTTCTCTGACCCCTAGGGATTTATAAATTGTGAAGTGAAAAATAGCTATAAAAAAACGGGGTTAATTTTTATAATAAGTGGATTTGGTGGATATTTATGTTATTATCGAAGGGGCGTTTTTATAAAAATTATAATAGGGGATAAATGACATGAATCGTACTGTTAAACACCAAATTACTGGTGAACAAATTACATTTTTAGAAACAACAGAGGAAACGCAAGGAAAGTATCTCTATATTGAAGTTGTTTTGCCACCACAAGGAGATGGACCACCATTACATAGTCATGATGAATTTGAAGAGGAATTTGAAGTTATTTCAGGTCAGCTAACAGTTACTCTGGGGAAAGAACAACATGTATTACAACCGGGAGATAAACGACTCGTTACATTAAAGACGACACATACATTTACAAATAATCATGATGAGATGGTTGTTTTTCGAGTGCGTTTAACACCCCCAAGCCAATTTGAGCAATCAGTGCGCATTCACTATGGCTTAATTGATGATGGGCTTGTAGATGCAAAAGGTAATCCGAAAAATATGGTACATACGGCGTTAATTTTATCTATGCAAAATACATTAGTTGCGGGTATTCCATTTTGGTTGCAGCGCAAGCTATTCGCATGGCTTGTGAAGCGTGGTCACAAAAAGAATGCATATAAAGGCTTTGAAAAATACATAGGTAAACCTATTCAATAATTATGCTATACACGCCTGTCTTAAGAAAATTTGATTGTTAGGTTCATGGAACGTTTTTAAACAGATTGGAGATAACGATTTGGGTTGTTATTGTTAGATAGAAAACTTTTGGAACGTTCCCCAATTTTCCTGCTTTGTATACTCTGGATAAGCGGATATAAAGTTAACCATGACGGGCGCATTTTTTAAAGGGGGATGTGCATTGAAAAACGCTCGATCGCCATATCTCATAGCGGTTAACGCTAATGGTAACTCACGTCTAAAGATTTCATCGCGTTTTGATGGAACAAAATTATTAGATGGCCCCAGGTCTATGTATACATAAACGAAATAGTAAAAGAGATTTTCATGCGTTATCCATTCTCCTAAAACTTCGTCTCTCATAGAAGGATTCGTTTTTTCCCAGGCGTAACGAATGCCGATATTTAAAAAGAGATTGCCAGTTTCATCAGAGTGAGTTAGTGTGTACCGCCTTGGAATTACTGGTTCTGTAGAGGTGACACCATGCATATATTCCACAGAAAGTTTCTCTGGTTTAAAAGTAGTCAAGTCATCTACTCCTTTTTCTTCTTTATGTGATGGCTATTCGAAAATATATGCATTTAGCTTCTAAGTTAGACATATTTAGAGAGATAAGGTGTGTAAAGAATCCCTTTTCGCTTACAAATTAAATACATAGACTGACACAGATTACAATCTGAAAATTAATTAATATGTATTAAATAGAATTTGTCAAGAATGCACCCGTAAATCATTAACAAAAATGCATACATAGAATATAATGTAGTACCTTGCAATAAATAATAGTGTATGGTAAATTATTGAATAAGGTGTATTGATTGATGTTCGGTACTGTACAATATACAGTACCTGAAGAATATCAGAAAGGAGTGATGGTGCATTGAATGTACAATTTAAAAAAGGCGTCTTGGAGCTATGTGTGCTTGTGTTACTTGATAAACAAGATCGATATGGCTACGAGCTTGTTCAGAAAATTTCAGACCAAATCGAAATATCGGAAGGTTCTGTTTATCCACTATTACGAAGATTGACAAAGGAAGAGTACTTTACGACATATTTACAAGAATCAACAGAAGGTCCACCACGTAAGTATTATAAGTTGACGGATAAAGGACGGGAATACCTTCACGAATTGCTGACAGAGTGGACGGAATTTTCTAGTGGAGTCAATCAATTAATCAAGGAAGGTGTACGCCAATGAATAAAGAGCAATTTTTGAAGCAGCTGGAAGGTTCTCTAAAAAGTCTTTCTATAGAGGAAAGAAAAGATATTCTGCAAGATTATGAAGAGTACTTCGCGATAGGATTAGAAAGTGAAAAGTCTGAGGAAGAAATCGCAGCATCCCTTGGAAACCCAAAACAAATTGCCAAGGAGCTGCTGGCTTCATACCATCTTGATGTGGTTGAACAAACGACTTCTGCCAGTAACATTTTACGTGCGGTTTGGGCTGTGATTGGGTTGGGGTTCTTTAATGTCCTTATTGTCCTTGCACCTTTTTGTGCATTGGTTGGCTTTGTATTTTCCGGATGGTTAGCGTCTGTGGCGTTCATTTTATCACCACTCGGTATCCTTGTTAATCTGTTTATCGGTCAATTTAGAATAACTGATTTGTTTTTGTCACTTGGTCTTTGTGGGATTGGCATATTCGTAGCCATGGGGATGTTTTACGTAACAAAATATCTAACTAAAGGATTTATTGGCTATTTGAAATTTAACATTACGTTTGTAAAGGGTGGGTTGAAGCATGGTTAAAAAATTATCAATTGTTGCGTTGCTTCTAGTACTAATTGGTGGTATAGGCAGTTTCTTTACATTTTCCCAAACGAAACAGAAAGAAATCACGACAGAGAAAACGGTAAGTTCTGATAAGGTGACGGAGGTCCAGATTTTAACGGACAATACAACTGTAGATGTTCTTCTGACATCGGATACGAAGACTAAAGTAGAGCTTGTCACAAAAGGTGTAGATGTTTCTAAGTTGGATTTTACTACCGAAGTGGAAGGAAAGAAACTTACCATTAGATTAAAAGAAGGGAATACCTTCTTCATTGGTTTTGACTTTCGATCATCTCATTTACACGTATATATCCCGCAAAAGCAGTATGATTCCTTTGTGGTCGATAATGATAATGGGAAAGTAAAAGTGTCAGAGCTGAATATAAAGAATCTAAAAGTGCAAACGGATAATGGTCGTATTGCATTAGATAAGATTGTAGCAGAAAACGTAAACGTAAAAAGTGCAAATGGCAAGTTAGAGTTTAATGATGTGGAAGGAAATCTTAAGGGCTCCTCAAATAATGGTAAAATATTGCTTGCTACAAAGGACTTAGATCGGAACATTCAATTAGAGAGCAACAATGGCAAAATCATCATTAAAACAGATAAGGAACCAACTAATACCACCTTTAAAGTATCTACCCACAATGGGAAGATTAATATCCTCGATAAATATGAGGGGAATACAGTTATTGGAAAGGGAGAAAATGTAGTTAATCTAGAATCGAATAACGGTAAAATTGAAGTGACAAAATAAAAGTGAAGTATGGGGAGAATGTAAAGTCTCTTGGGCATGCTTTCGGTGCTAAATATAAATATAAATATGAATTTCGATATTAGAAAACCTTAGTGGAATTTTACCAATCTACTGAGGTTTTTGTATGTTTAAGAGCAACAACATTTGGAACATTTTCTTTAAGAAGGAATAATAAAACAACATGTCGAAAATTGTTAATATGAGAAGTAAAAAGTTTGAGCTAACGGAGGCAATGTTTATGAGTACACCTAAGCATATTATTTCTGCAGCAACAATTGTATTGAACGATCAAGGTGAAATGTTATTGATAAAAGGCCCACGTAGAGGATGGGAAATGCCTGGTGGACAAGTGGAAGAAGGGGAGTCGCTAAAAGATGCGGCAATACGAGAAACAAAAGAAGAATCAGGAATTGATATCGAGATTACAAAATTTTGCGGTGTCTTTCAGAATGTAGATCGCTCTATCTGTAATACATTATTTAGAGGGAAAGCAATAGGCGGTACGCCAACTACCAGCTCGGAAAGTCTAGAAGTCGGTTTCTTCCCAATCCCAAAAGCATTAGAAATGGTCACCTGGAAAAATTTCAGAAAGAGGATTGAGTATTGTCTAGATGAAAGAAAACATCCTTTTTATGTGGAATTTCGTGGTACGGATCGTGAGGATATTGAGTTTGAGATTTGAAAGTATTTAAAGTGTTGGTGGCTTGGAAGTTATTTTATTAAAAGAATAGTTTGTGGAATGAAATATTGAAATTTTTGAAGAAGTATGCTAACTTGAAGTAGTTTAATTTATTAGGTAAATATACCAATTTTAAAATTAATTGGTGCAAATATTTTATATGCTAATAAAATCTTAATAAGCTATGAAAGGAGGAGGCAGCTTATATTGTTTAAAAATAAAACGTTCTTATATTTGTTTATCATATTTTTCTTTGCATCTATTGCACTAAATATCCCTTTTCCAAATAAAACTCTTTATCGTGAAACAGTTATTTTGTTGAACATACCTATTAAAACATTAAATGGATTAAATTATGTGGGGATTACTTCGTTCCTTTTACTAATTGCTAGTCTATATTTTTTAGTAAAATCACTGAATAAATATTATGTTCGATTTGTAGTAATTACTATTATCGTTGCAAGTTTTCTCCCTTCAATCGTTATAAATTTGTATCAAAAAACATTTGCAACAGGAATCTATTCGATTTCTTATAAGGATAGTGAAAGTCGTTGCAATTTTGACATGATAAATGAAGAGACCTTACATGGAGAGTGTGATCTTCCGCTTAAAAATTACAGTAAAAATGATGTCCAATTTTCTATTGAATTTTATGAATCATCCCCGTCTAAGTATGGTCCAAAGGTTTCACTAATGAATAAAAAAGGTCCATATAAAGTAAGACTCAAAGGAAAAGAGAGTAAAGTAGTACAAATTGAGGCGGATATTGATGTATCAAAGATTAAAAAACACAGCGATGGTGGAGCAATGACAGGCAGCGTACCGATTATCATTAGGTCGGGGGAGAAAAGTAGAAAGTTGTGAGTTGGTAGATAGTTTCTAGGAATGATTTGCTTAACTCAGAACGTAACGTAAGTGAATCATTAATCACAAAAAATAACCCATCCTTGAGTTAGGACCTCGAATGGGTTATTTTACCATTTCAGAGCCAATCCCCTTAAAGGAATCAACTATCGATTTGACCGTTCGATGCGACAACATTGGCGGTATTTTTTATAATTCTAGTATACGTAGGGATTGACATGTTTACAAGTTATATTCATGTGAAGCATTCATGATTGCAAATCATTGCAATTGTTCTGTTTTATCACTAGCATTTCTCATAACAATTTTACTAAATAGCGATGCTAACACTTGTTGGAACAGCATTCCGAATACGACGGGCATGGCTACTTTACTTGGAAAATATGTTGTTGCTACAATAACTCCAATAGCAATGTTACGCATTCCACCTGTAAATACCAAAGCTGTGGTTTGTTGATGGTTTTTTATAATAAAACGACCAATGAGTAAAGCGAAGCTATATCCTGATACAGAGATGGCGAATACTAAGAGAATAACGCCTACTAAGTGAAGATTCAAATCTTTTATAAAAGGCGCAATGGCACTGCTGTTAATCATGATAATGCTCAACAATGCAATTTTTGAAAACGGCGCTAATTTTTTGCCAATCTTTTTAGGGATTTCACCTTTTGATAATTCATTGACGAGTATACCTAAAATGGTTGGTAACACAATCATGACGACCAAATCTAATATAAGTTCAGATACATCTAATTGAATCTTTTCACCTGAAACCACATACAACAATAAAGGCATGATGAATGGTGAAAGTAGCGTATCGATTAAAATGACCGATAACCCTAGAGGTAAATTTCCTTTACATATACTTATCCAAATGACACTCGTGATACCTGTTGGCACAGCAACGGATATAACAAATCCAACTGTTAACAAATGGTCATCGAATATGACAGTAGATAAGAAAAACGCCCATAAAGGCATTAAAACATGTAAAAATATGATTGCAAATAAAATAAATAAAGGATGCTTCCGAAAGACATTTACATCTTTAAATTTCATTTTTAAACTACTTGTAAACGTCATAAACGCAAATAACCAAGCAACAAGAAATACGAAATGATGCCCCACATTTTCTAACAAAACACCTACAACTAAACTAAGTGGTGTCAAGATCGCTATGTATTTTTGCAGAAAACGATTTACTTTTTCTAACATATTTAGACCTTCTTTTATGTTTTTTTCAGCATACCATATTTTAAAGAGAAAATGGATTGTTCCATCTAACTTATCAGTAGTGTTTGCAAGGGACCAGAAATGTATCCGTTGTTAATTTATAAATGAAATAGGAGAATAGATATGTCTATAACTAAAATCATAGATTTAATAGGATTAGTATTTTTTGGTTTGTATGGATTTTATATAGCAGATATCTTTACTAACTTATTTTTTAAGTACTCAATCTTTATTGGCGTGTTGTTTTTTACGATTAGTTTTATTTTAGATGTTAGTTTTTATATAAAAACTAAAAAAGAGTAATCTTTTTATGATTACTCCCAACTTAGAAGAAGCTAAATAGTGCCATGACAATAATAAGTACTGAAACGAGTAAATAAAATAGGCCCCAACCATTTTTACCTTTCGTTTTATATTCTTCAAAAGCTAATACGGCAAAATAAATCCCTAGTAATAAGGATGAAATTGGCGTATAGGTATAGTCTTTTGTTATTAAACTGTATGTTGCAGCAATCAATATCAATGCTGAAAACAGTATTTTTATAATTAGCAGCTAAATCACCTCTATTCTTTAGGAAGACTGTTGTTTTATTAATAGTAATAACTATAGGTATTTATGAATATTGTAATGTATATTGGTTAATTTTACATTTATTACAAACGTAGTGCTAGGAGAATATGTATGTTATAAGGGATGTGCTGCATATGATAACAAACAAAAAAATGTTCTATACAGCAATTATTCTTTTTGTTACATTGCTTATATTGAGTTTGCCTTTTCCAAACGATGGCTATTTAGGTGAGACAATTGCAACAGATTTGAATATTCCAGTGCGTTCTGAGAGTGGATTCTCATACATAGGGCTTTGCTTCTTTTTTATATTGTTTGCAAGCTTATTTCTCTTGAACAATTCGATTGATAAATATAATATTCGAGCGATCTTAATAGCTGTTTTGATTGCTATTTTTGGACCTTCAAGTTTTGTTAGTTTATATCAAAAAACGTTTGCAACTGATATTTATGCAGTTTCCTATGATAGAGATATGAGTAGTTGCAATTTTGATATGATTGATAAGAAAACGTTACACGGGGAGTGTATGCTTCCGTTTAAAAACTATAGTAGTAATGATGTGAAGTTCAGTATTGAATTTTATGAAGAATATGATGATGATTTTCAATTTGTAACGATTATGAATAACAATGGTCCGTATGAAGTGAAGTTAAAAGGAAATCAAAGAAAGGCAGAAAAAATTGAGTCGAATATAGATGTTTCAAAGTTAAAGGAACACATATCTGGTGGCAGTGCTATGGGTGTGAAGATTATCATGAAATCAGGTAAGAAAATGAGGAAATTATAGATAGATTCGAGTTTATTAGGCTTAGAGTAGAGAACCTTCACTCTAAGCCTTTTCACGTTACTATCTTAAGGGGTGTCTACATAAAAGGATAAAATGTACCCGCAGTCTTTACAATATTCAGCTGAAATAGAAGATGGTTTCTTCCTTAAATTGTTTTCAGGATATAGATAAACTTGTCCAACAGTAGCTCCCATCAATCCTTTTTTAATGTCTGCGCTATTACATTTTGGGCAGATATGATTTTCCATAGTATTCATCCTTTTTTTGTCATTTTTAACTAAATATTATATACTATATTACAGCATATGAATCTTACTTGTCTATTTGTGTTAGGGGAGTGGAAAATTTTTAAAATATGCTCATTGGAATATAGAAATAAATTCTACTACAAAGGAGAGGGACATCATGCAATTTACAATTCGTCCTATAGCAGTTGTTCATAATTCTAGAATCGCTATAGAAGATGATGATTGGGGATCTGTTATTTCAACGATCAGACTTGATTCAAGTATAAGTCCAGCAGCTCTTAAAGGATTAGATGATTTTTCTCATCTCGAGATTATATTTTATTTCGATAAAGTTTCTGATGATCAAATCCAATTTGAAGCAAGGCACCCACGAAACAATAAGGCATTCCCTGAAGTAGGCATCTTTGCGCAAAGAGGAAAGAATAGACCAAATCGATTAGGTGTTACAATTGTTGAGCTTTTACAAGTTAAGGAAGATAAAATAATTGTAAAAGGTCTGGATGCGATTGATGGAACTCCGATTATTGATATAAAACCAGTGATGAAAGAATTTTTGCCAAAGGGAGAAGTTAGACAACCTGACTGGTCTATTTCATTGATGGAGGAATATTGGGATAAGGCGGTAGATTGAATGTATACACTAAAGCATGAATTAGAACCTAGTGATTATCCTATATTAAAAAATATTTATCAATCAGTCGGTTGGAAGAAACATGATGAAGCCATCATTCAAAAAGTGTTTGAAGCAAGTACTCACAAGGTGTTTGTGATGGAAGGCGATAAAGTGATAGGTTTTGCGCGAGCTTTATCAGATGGAGTATTTAACGCGACGATTTATGATGTGGTTGTACATAAGGAGTATCAAAATAAAGGTGTTGCAAGAATGGCACTAAAAGATTTACTTCGACAATTAGAGCATATTTCATGTGTGCAATTAATTGCAACAACCGGAAACGATACGTTTTACAAAAAATTTGGGTTTAAAAAGCTGAAAACGGGAATGGCAATCTATCAAAGTGAGAAGTTGTCAAAGGAATATTTAGAATAATAAGAATTTTGATTTTGTCCGGTACTAACTGAATGGACGTCCACTTTTATACGAGGGGAATGTAAATGATGAAAATAAATAAAATCACCATTTTTGGCCTTCTAGTATCTATCTTTCTAATTGTTGCAGGTATCTTTTTATTCAGCCGTGAAAACAAGCAGCAAACGACTGTGCATATCTCTCATGCACCAACAGCAGAAGAAGTACTAAAACAAAATGCAGATTCGGATCTTTTTATGTTAGAAGATTCCGTTTACGAAACAAATATTGAATGGGTAGATCAATTAAAGCTAACCAAAAAAGATATAGTCGGTGAAATTAAAAGTAACTATTCAATTGAAGCAAAAGAGCCATTTAAAAATAAAATGGCCACCAAACTCCCTATTGGCACGAAGATATATTCAACGAATGAAAGAGACGACGTGTTGATCGTTCAATATAAGGGAGAGGAAAGGAAATATTATAGGTTATCGGAAGGATGATATTTGAAATACGGTAACAAAACGTAATAATTAGAACGAAAGATTATAGTTATACAAACAATGACAACATTTTAGGCTTTTTTCATACTATACTATTGGGGTGAAAAAATGCCGAGAGTGAAATACCGAGATGCAGATGTTGATTTAATGGCAAGGATGATGAGGGCAGAAGCTGAAGGTGAAGGAAACTTAGGTATGCTATTTGTCGGAAATGTTATTGTGAATCGTCTTGTATCAAATTGTTTAGACTTTCAAGATTTAAGAACAATTGAAGATGTTATTTTTCAAGTACAAGGCGGAAATTACTCTTTTGAAGCCGTTCAAAAGGGGAATACATTTTATCAAAGAGCGAGACCAAACGAGCAAAATTTAGCACGACAAACGCTAAATTATTGGAGACAACACCCAGCAAAGTATGCCCTGTGGTATTTTAATCCATATGCGCCATGCCCAGATACATGGTACGGCCAACCATTTACGGGGCAATTTAAAAACCATTGTTTCTATGAGCCAGCACCTGACACATGTGAAGGGGTTTATACGTAATAGGGGATTTGATTTCTCACGTATGTTTAGTAAAAGCTGAGGGAGATTTATTTCTAAAATCAGGGTGTTTATTACCAAATTAGGACAGTTTATTTCCGAAAAAGGTATGTTTATTTCTAAAACGAAGGGATTTATTTCCTGAATAGGGGAGATTGTTTCTCACGGAAGATTAAAACATCAGTAGCTCAAATGCTACTGATGTTTTTGTATACATAAATTATTTTCTAAGTAGTTGCTAGTAAGAATTCTTCGCCGCTTGGCAATGAAAGGCTATCTGTTCGTCCTGCGAAGTAGCGTTCGTTCAGGTCAGCAGACGATACGTGTTTTGCTTCTCGGAAACCGGCTTTGAGAGCAAGATCAATCATTTCTTGTGGTGTGAAAAAGCTAATGAAAGGTGTGCCACTCGATTTGGCTCCTTTTTTTGCTTCTTCAGCATCTTTTTTAATGTCGGGTTCAGTTTGATCAAATGGTAATAAGAATGTCATCGCTAACGTAGTGCCAGGAGCAAGTGTTGCAACTTGGCGGAGTGTAGCAAAAATCGCTTCTTTTGTAAGGTATTGAGTGACACCGGTTGATGCCACTACCGCAGGACGACTTGCATCGAATCCAGTATTTTTCAGTTGATGCCACCAAGATGAACCTGCTTCAAAATCAACTGGCACGAGTTTTAACCATTCAGGAATACCAAAGCCGGTCTCAATCAGACGTTTTCTTTTCCAATTCTGTGTTTCGGGCTGATCGACCTCGAAGATATTCATCTGAGATGCGATTTCCGGACTGCGTTCTGCAAAGGTGTCAAGGCCAGCGCCTAGTATAACGTACTGCTTGATACCTTGTTCAAGTTTATCTGTAACTAAATCCTCTATAAACCGAGCCCGCGCAACAATGGATGCTCGGAAGCCACTTGTAAACTTCGGATCCATATCTGGTCGCTTGCGCCAATCATCTTCAGGTGCAATGAGTTTGAGTCCTACCTCGTCTTCAAGCACATGTGGTTGTTCATCTATTTGTAGGTGCAAAGCTCTCCATAAAGCAACTCGCACCGCAGTATGATCAGGTATATTTGTTTGCTTAGTCATTCATTTCTTACTCCTCTCGAACTCAGGAATTCCTTAGTTGTTTGTAAAGATAATTGTAGTTCAATGGTATTTAATTGCAAGGATAAAGATGGAGTACCTGGATTCATAACAATTATTTCCCTAGGAAACATAAGAAATGCTGATTATTCGCTCTTAGACCCTGTTTATTCGCTCCCACGAGAGATTTATTCGCTCTCTCCGGCCGTTTATTCGCTCCAAAACAAATTGTATTCGCTCTCTCGGCAATTTAAGTCATTTATCCAGCGTACTCAGGTAGCGAAAAATACTCTTATTTATCCGCGGCAAGATTACTAGATTGACCAAGCAACTGGGCCGCGTAAAAGGAGGAGTAATAGGTGCAGCAACAATGTATTCGCTCTTGGCGACTGTTTATTCGCTCCCACGATTGATTTATTCGCTCTCTCCGGCCATTTATTCGCTCCAAAACAAATTGTATTCGCTCTCTCAGCAATTTAAGTCATCTCTCCAGTGTACTCAGGCAGCGAAAAATACTCCTATTATCCGCGGCAAGATTACTAGATTGACCAAGCAACTGGCCACGTAAAAGGAGGAGTAATAAGTGCAGCAACAATGTATTCGCTCTTGGCGACTGTTTATTCGCTCCAAAACAAATTGTATTCGCTCTCTCAGCGATTTAAGTCATCTCTTCAGCGTACTCAGGCAGCGAAAAATACTCCTATTATCCGCGGCAAGATTACTAGATTGACTAAGCAACTAGGCCGCGTAAAAGGAGAAGCAATCAGGTATCTCGACAAAATTATGTGCATTTATAGTCCCTTTGGAGTAAAGAAATTTGGGTTTTATCTACTATTATTCATCAAGATAATTAGGAATAAATAATCTCAATAGTATATTTTTTACATGGTATAATTTCTAAAAGTTAACATATTTGTATGCGTAAAAGTCGCTGTATTTAGGGTGACTTCTGTTTTTTATAAAAGGGGTGATGAACATATGTCTTTAGCGTATTACTATGCACTTTTGCGTGAAAAGCAAGAACAACTTCGAAGGCTTCAGGCTTGTAGTAACCAGCTACACTTACACCAACAAGAATTTATCGAGTATGAAAGTAATATCACACAACCTACGCTATCTAGTAAGACTTGGCAAGGAGTGTTAGCTACTAAGTTTGATCAAACTCGTCATGAGCAGATGCTTACTAAATACCGTGAATTGGATGGACAACAATTCAATTCTGTTTACACGGTGATAGCAGAAAAAATGAGTAGTCTACAGAGTGAAATTAGTGCGATAAAAGAGATTATTAGAAGTCTTGAAGCGGCTCGTGCTGCAGAAAGGGCGAAATCTAAATAACAAATTTTACTTAAAAGGAGACGCTATTTGATGAGTACAGAAATTAAAATCAAGCAAAATGTAATTGACCAAGCACTTTCGAAGATGAAATCCTCTACAAATGCGCTTCATACTTCGCTTCCTTCTGCAGTAGGGGAAGATAATGTACTAACTGCTGTACAAAAGTGGAAAGTCCTCCATCAAGAATATGAAAAAATGTTAGAGTCCTATAAAACTTTATTAATACAAAATGAGGAAGCTAGTCAACAAGTGGTACAAAGTATGATCGAATTGGATGATCAACTAGGAGATTATAAAGTGTTGAAATAAGGATTGAAAAGTCAAACGAAGCTAATCTTTCTGAATGTATAGTGAGGTGGTTATTATTACTAAGGTATTAGATGTTGCCGGTATACAGAATGGAATTGAAAAAACGCTCAAATCTTTAAAAAATAAACAAAAGGAAATAGACGCAATCGAAACCGCGGTGCAAGGAATACTAGCCCTTGAAGATGCTTTTAAAGGAAAAAGTGCGGATG
>NZ_ML122561.1:0-58923 GCF_003844195.1 Rummeliibacillus sp. TYF005 | reverse complement strand
GTAAACCCGTATTCAAACAACGCATATAAATAAAGCAGCACCTCCGGTACTATAAAGGTATTAATTTAAGGAGGTGCTTACTTATGCCAACAAACAAATTAACGATTGTTCCCGTCAAACTAGATCCAATCATTGAAGAAAATACTCCTGTTGAATCTCCGATATATCCTGTAAGTCCAGACTGTGTGATCAAAACAACTATGGCTGAAATCTCCTTCTTTAATGGCGTAGATGAGCGCATCATTCAAACCGTTATGAAGGAGTTGAATAAACATGAAGCATGATTTTACGAGCGTGCAAAACATCTATATTATTTGCGGCAAAACTGATATGCGTAAAGGTATTGATGGTTTGGCTACGCTCATTCAAGATTCTTTTGAATTGGATCCATATAGTGATTCTATCTTTTTATTTTCTGGTTGGAGTAAAGATCGCTACAAATGTTTATACTTTGACGGTGATGGCTTCGCCATGCTTTATAAACGCTTAGATAATGGAAAACTGCAATGGCCTAAAAATGAAAAAGAAGTACGTAATCTATCACAACAGGAACTTCGCTGGTTATTAGAAGGATTATCCATTCAACAGCCAAAGGCCATTGCGAAATCTGTAAAAAGTATCTTTTAAATTCATTTATCAAGATGGTATAATCATTCATAACTTATATTGAACGAAAAGTGGTGAATGATTTGGAAAACACTTCGAATGAAAAAATAATTCTATTACTTCAAGAACAACTAACCTATACGAAAGAACAAAACAAAAGTTTGACCAAACAAATTGAGGTGTTAACCGAACAAGTTCGCCAATTAACAAAGGCTTTATACGGCTCAAAATCGGAAAAAACAAAGTATCAAGCGCCAGATGGCCAATGTTCTTTATTTGAAGATGATCCGTCTTTTAACGATTCTGAGCACACAGAAGAACAAAGCACGGCAACGATTACTTATACAGTTGTCCGTAAACTAAATAAGAAAAAACGGAATGATTCTTTACGTGAGGGGATTGAAATTGAAGAAATTCACCATCATCCCGAAAACACGCAATGCGACTGTTGTCAAGCACAAATGGAGGAAATCGGAAGTACCGTTGCGCGTGAAGAAGCGAAATTCATTCCGGCAAAAATGATGTGCATCCAACATATTGAGCATGCTTATGAGTGTAAACACTGTAAAAAGGACGCTAAGCAAAAGGCACAAATCAAACGTGGAAAAGCACCACAAGCTGCCATTCAACGAAGTATTGCTGGACCAACTGTTCTCGCAAAACTTATCTACGATAAGTTTATTCAGTACTTACCTCTTTACCGTCAGGTGAAAGAGTGGGAACGATATGGTCTTCTAACAAATGATAAGAACTTATCGAACTGGGTTATTCGTGCAGCTAAAGATTGGCTCTTCCCTGTTTATGAACAGATGAAAAAAGCTTTAATGGCCAAATCAGTTCTGCATGTGGATGAAACCTATGCGCAAATTATTAATCGATCAGACGGAAAATCTGGGCAATCGAATGCCTACAATTGGGTGTTCCGTAGTGTATCTAGTCAAGGACCCATCATTGTCCTTTTCCAAAGTGCTCTATCAAGAGGTCGTTCTGTATTAGAGGACTTTACAAATGGCTTTAAAGGAACCATTATTTGTGATGGCTATTCTGCATATGGGAATCTACCTGACGTCACATTCGCTAACTGTTGGGCACATGTGCGACGTTATTGGATGAAAGCCGATAGTAAAAATGGCCAAGTGGGTGTTGATTATTGCGATCAGTTGTATCGTTTAGAACGCCAGTTCAAGCATCTTTCACCCGGAAAGCGTCGAAAAGCACGTCAAAAACAGTCGAAGCCGATTGTGGAGAAATTTTTGAAATGGGTAGATGAATCACCTTTCTTCGGGAAAAATGCGCTCGCAAAGGCAGCCGAATATACATTGAATCGTGTCCATGGTTTGAAGGCATTTCTATTGGACGGACGGATTGAAATCGATAATAATCCAGCGGAAAACGCCATTCGTCCAAATGTGATAGGTCGAAAAAACTGGCTTTTCTCTGTAAGTGAAGCTGGCGCCAAAGCAAATGCCATCTGTTTGAGTTTAGCGGAAACAGCCAAAATAAACGGTATTGATTTCTATCAGTACCTCGTGAAGCTGTTAAGCGAGCTACCCAATTTACCAATCTATCAGCAGCCAGAACTTTTAAATGATTATATGCCTTGGTCAAAAAACATCCAAGCGACATGTGCAAAATAGCCAACTATCCGAAAAAAATTTCAGATAGTTGGCTATTCGTCGTGCGTACCGAAAAGGTGCGCTTATTTTTTATATTTCGGGCTTACTATTCAACGACAAATTAGTTAGAGAATGATGGATTAAATCTAAAAAAAACCGATTTCCTAATGGAAATCGGTTTTTGATATGTTGCGGCTTAGTATGCTAAACCGTATAATGCTTTGATGTGTGATAAGTAACGGATGTTACTTGCTTCTTTCATCAATGATGCTGGTAAACCTTTAAGTTCAGTGTTATTTGCACCTACTGTTGCAACACCGTCTTTACGTCCTAGTGAAGCTAGAGTACCAGAGTTTACTGCACTAAATACTTTCATAGGTTGGCCTTTAAGTTGAGCGAATAGGTTATAACCTGCAGTTTCACCCATTTGCCATGCAACTTGAGCTGTTGGTGCATATAATGGACGAGCACCTTCTTCAGGAATTAATACTGAAGAATCCCCAACTACAAATACGTCAGCGTGAGATGTGGATTGTAAGTATTCGTTGATCGTAGCTTTACCACGGTTTACTTCTAAACCAGATTCAGCAACTACAGGAAGTGCAGCGACGCCACCAGTCCAAACAAATGTATTTGCTTCGATTACTTGGCCGTCTTTAAGAGAGATTTTGTTACCATCTACAGCTGTTACAGGTAGACCTGTTAAGAATTCTACACCACGTTTTGAAAGTGATTCAGTTGCACGTTCGATAAGTGTATCTGGTAGAACTGGTAGAATTTTTGGACCAGCTTCTACTAATTTAACGTTAAATTCGTTGAAATCTACACCGTATTTTGCTGCAACTTTTGGCATGTTGTCGATGATTTCACCAACAAGTTCAATACCTGTTAAACCGCCACCGCCGATTACAATTGTACCGTCTACAGGGTCTTTTGTTTCAGCATATGCTTTAATTTTTGACTCAATATGTGCATTGATATGATTAGCATCGTTAACAGATTTAAGTACCATACTGTTTTCTTCTAGTCCTGGGATACCAAAGTATCCAGTTTGGCTTCCTAGAGCTACTACAAGGACATCATAAGATAGAGATGATCCATCATCTAATTTAACAAATTTGTTATCTGGTGAGATTTCTGTAACTTTTGCAATTTTAAGATCAATTTCTTTCCCTTTGAAGATTTTTTCTAGAGGGAATGCTACAGCTTGTTCTTTAATAGTTCCACCAGCTAAACGGTGTAACTCAGTAATAATTTGGTGAGTTGGGAATTGGTTGACAACAGTAACTTCTGCATCTTCTTTTGTTGCATACTTGCGGAAAGTTAAAGCAGTTAATACACCACCGTAACCAGCGCCTAAAATGATGATTTTTTTTGACATAGTTAAGCCTCCATAATCAGTAATGATGTAATGACTATTTTAAATTTTTATGTTCTTCGTTCACTTGAAGAAAAGCATTCGCAAAACGGAATAATTGTTGTACTTGTGGTTCTTTTAGTAATCGAAGCATACCAAACAGACCAATTGTTTCAGTACTTTCTTCAGCGCGATCTTTTGCTTCAATTGCAGTAGCAGCTAAGTTTTTAGCTGAATTTACAACTGGAGTTGCAATTTCTCCTACAGCACCGACGATATCATTTTTTAACACTTCATCAGTTGATAATGATTGTGCTAAATCATAAATTTTAGTTAAAGTTGTCATCATTTCAGTTAACTTAGGTAGTTCGTTAACTAGAGCTGTAATAGATTCTTGTACCTCAGGTTTTAATAATTGATCCAATACATCAAGTTTTTCTTGGCTTACAGCTGGTTTTTCAGCTTGTAATTGATTAGTCACTTCTGACATATCCAATTCTCCTTTGCAATAACTTTTTACTTACTTCTTTTCAAATACACATAATCACAAGAAGCGATCTTTAACCGTCATCAGAAATACAATAGTTTGAAATTTTAATCTTGTTAGACTAAATTTATTCGATATTGCACTTTTTTATAGTGTTTTTCGACAAAACTATTGCCCCTTCGACGATAAAACTTTTACTTCTATCCTATAATCAGTGGGTTAAAAACACTTTTATAGTCTACAAATGAATAATACACCTTTCTTTTGAGAGAATCCATTGTTTCTTGTGAAAAAATACACAAACATCTGAATAGATTAGTTTTCAAACATAGTCATTCGAATATTTGTTCGATTCCGTCAGTGATCACATTAAAATAAACTATAAATTTTCAATAAATATCATATCAAAAAAATAAATTATTTAATAGTATTTATGTGGAAAATGATTTACTAGACTTAAAGATTCTGAAGTAATTCTTCAATCACCGAAAGCCTGTAAATACTAGTTTCACCGATTCACTGAGCATATCATTTGCACACCTAATATTTCTGATTCTCTATTGTTATAATTCATTTAAAGGATGCAAATCGAATTATTTTAGCATAATTATCACTAGAATATCTAACAAATATAGTGTTGTCTTTTTCACGATTCTCTATTCTTTAAAATGGATTATTCGAAATATTTTATCCACCAATGTATAAAACGCATTGAGAAATAACAGTATAAAAGGCTGGATTTTGGATTCTCGCTTCTTCACTAATTTTAAGTTCCATTTGAAAAACGTCATCTACTAAAGATGCTTTCCATTTTGCAATCACTCTGTCATCTTCTTCAAAAGTGGACCAATCTTCCATTTCTTTATGTATTTTCATCACAAAGTCATTGTTAGTAATCACTAAATCAGGTATTAAACGTTGCCACCCATCATATCCAATTGTATATTTTTCTTTCGTTTTTTCATCTATAGCTTCGAAGTGGATCTTGCCCTTCCTAGAAATCTTTTTACATGTAAAAAGAGGCTGTTGATCCTTGTCGTATGCTTTATAAGTCAAGAAGTATTTATTTTCTAAAAGACGATCTAATGCTTGTTTCACACGATTACCATAATCTCTTTGACAAGTAAAAAGTGCTTGTTCTTGCTCATTACGAACTGTGAATGCTTGCGTATCGTTGATCGTATTTGGATGTGTATATAAATAGCGTTTCATAAGGAACTCCTATCACTGAAATCTTTTCTATTAAAAACTATATACATTATAGAAGGACAAGTCCATTTTTTTAACAACAAAAGAATATAGAACAAAAAATTTTAGATAATAAAAAATCCGAATCAAAATGTGAAATTCTATTTACAGTTTCACATTTGTTCGGATTTTCTTTTTAAGGGGTTTAACTTTTAATTAATATACCGTTGTAATATTTAGTTTTGTGTTCCGTTCCGGACGGCGCTTTCCGCGGGCTTGGCTTCAATCTCCTCGTCAAAAACCGTGTGCTCCTGCATCGCTTCGCTAGCTTCGTCGCAGGACATTGAATTGGCTTCCTCGAAATTACACCGCACGAAGAAAATGTGAAAACATTTTCGAGGATCGCCATCCTCCACTTCACACATACTATTCTATATGATAATCGTCAATGCAAAATCTTATTCTTTCAAAGAGAGACTCTAAATAAAATCAATTTTATTAAATACAATTGTTCTTATCTAGTAAGGTCTAAATTATTTTGTCCTATCCTCTTATATAATCTCGCTTAAGCGTGAACTAGTTGAATTTTGTTGGCAACACGATTTGTAAGAATGCTTGTTGCTTTTGGAAGAACGGCAGAAAAAATAGGATTTAGAACTGGGCCAGCAAGTCCTCCTGCTTTCACTTCTAAATGACCTGTCATTTCCGTTTTATTTTCATCGATTGCTTTATCTTCAAAATAGCCATTTCCTGAAAATTTGTCAGTTAGACCTGTTAAATTAAAGCTGATTTTGTTTGGTTCTTCCCAGCCTGTAATATCAATTTGTACTTTAACTTCTTTTTTAAGTACACCAACATTTCCTGAAAATGTCCATGTAGATTGTTGATCATTGATAATTTGATGTTCGCGATAACCAGGTACTAAAGTCGCCCATTTTTCCATGTTACTTACGAAATCCCATACTTCTTTTTGTGGTACTTTCACTTCTACCGAATGTGATGCAGTTGCCATTATTATTCACTACTTTCTCTTTAGATTGATGTTCTATCCATTATACTATCATACTATTTTTAAATAGTATTAATAAACAGACTAAATACTTAAATTAATTGCGAATTTGCCCATTACCTGAGATAAAATACTTACTAGAAGTTAGTGCTGGCAATCCCATTGGGCCTCTAGCATGGAGCTTTTGAGTACTAATACCTATTTCAGCCCCATAACCAAATTCAAAACCATCTGTAAAACGAGTGGATGCATTATGATAGACAGCTGCTGCATCTACTGCCGTTTGGAACTTACCAGCATTGTCGTTATTCTCCGTAATGATGGCTTCTGAATGTTTCGTTCCGTATTTATTGATATGATTAATAGCTTCGTCAACATTCTGTACTATTTTCGCACTAAGTGCTAATGCTAGATATTCTGTTCCCCAATCACTTTCTGTTGCTTGTTTAATAGAACGATTTACTTGTTGAATGGTTTCATCACCGTAAATGGTAATTTCGGCATTTAGTAAAGTATCTATTAGCTCTTCTCCATTTTGGGCAAACCAGTTTTTATGGATTAATAGGCTTTCAGCTGCGTTACAAACGGAAGGTCTTTGTGTTTTTGCATTGATGACAATGTCTTTAACCATTTGAAGGTCTGCTGTTTCATCGATAAAGATGTGACAGTTCCCTGCTCCTGTTTCAAGGACAGGTACGGTAGCTCTTGAAACTACTAGATCGATTAAATTCTTTCCTCCTCGAGGGATTAGTACATCGATATATTGTTTTAAACGGAAAAGTTCCTCTGCCGCTTCATGACTCGTATTTTCGATTAATTGAACTGCATTGATCGGTAAATTAGATTTACTTAACGCTTTATGGATAGAGGCTATCAATGCACGATTAGAATGAATGGCAGATGAGCTTCCGCGTAAAATCACCGCATTTCCTGTTTTTAATGCTAAAGTTGCTGCATCAATAGTTACGTTAGGTCGAGCTTCATAAATCATGCCGATGACACCAAGGGGAACGCGTCTTTTTTCGATATGTAAACCATTTTCTTTTTCGATTTCTTCCAACACTTCACCAACAGGATCAGCTAATCCAACGACTAATTGGATACCGTCAATCATTCCTTTGATACGATCTTCTGTCAATAAAATACGATCTAAAACAGAATTTGAAAGACCTTTTCCCCTTCCGAATACTATGTCTTTCTCGTTCTCTTTTATGATAAATTGTTGATCTTTTTGTAGTTGTTTTGCGATTACCTGTAGTGCTTGGTTTTTTTCTTCTGTTGACTTTTGGTTCATTTCAAAACTTGCTTGTTTTGCTAACTGACCTTTTTCAAAGACTTCTGACATGTAGATTCCTCCTTAACTTCGTACCCATCGATCTCGATGTATGACTTCGATTGATGGTCCATCTATTTCACTAGTCTTTTTCCCCATCGAATGTTCTAGTTGTTCTGAGGAATATAGGACTTCGCCTCTTCCGAGTAACCCACTGATTCCATAGACTTCAACAACATCCCCTGTAGAAAATTCGCCATCCATATCAATAACACCTGCTGGTAACAGACTTTTTCCATGTTGTAATAATGCTATTTCAGCGCCTTGATCAATCGTAATTCTTCCAGCAACTGCAGAAAATTTAGAAATCCATTGTTTTTGACTATTGAGAATAGGCAATTCTTCTTTTTCTATATATGTGCCATCTCCATCGCCATTTAAAATGGCCAATAGTTTATCTTCCCCTGTACCTTTACCTATAAAAACTTTAACGCCTAAATCATATGCTGTTTTGGCCGCTAATATTTTCGATTGCATGCCACCTGTACCAACTTTTGAACCCTCAGCAGTCGCAAAACCTAACTGTTCATCTGTAATTTCGGTTAATCGATTAATACGAATTGCATCTGGATTTTTTTTAGGGTTGGCATTATAAAGTCCGTTAATATCCGTTAAGATGATTAATTGATCTGCATGTACTAACCCACTTACTAAAGCTGATAACATGTCATTGTCACCAAATGTTAATTCTTTAATAGAGACTGTGTCATTTTCGTTGATAATCGGTAATACAGAACGTTCAAGCAATTCTGAAAGTGTTGCATATGCGTTTTTGTAACGATCTTTTTTCGAAAAGTCTGTTCTTGTCAATAAAATTTGAGCAGTGACAATGTTATAATCACTCAATTGTTCAGTATAAGATTGGACAAGCAGACTTTGTCCAACAGCTGCTGCAGCTTGCTTACCTTTAAGTGTAACGGGTCTTGAAGAATAACCTAGTTTTCGAAATCCGCAAGCAACTGCCCCTGAAGAAACAAGGATGACTTCGTGTCCTGCTTTTTTCAATTTTGCAATGGCTTTTATATGATCATGAAATTTTACTTGATCAATCTCTCCTTTTGCATTTGTCAGAGAGCTACTTCCTATTTTTACGACGATTCGTTTCTTTTCCATCGTATAATCCTCCTAATAAAAAAACCCTTTCCATCCTTAAAATAAGGACGAAAAGGGAACTCTTCGTGGTACCACCTTAGTTGAATATCTAAATCGATATTCCACTCATTCCTCATAACGCTTGAGACTGCGCCTAGTTTTGCTAGGAGCTATGAAGTAGGTTCTGTATGGTTTTGTTACAATGTCTTTCAGCCGGTGAACACTGCTCTCTATTACAAAAGTGACATACATACTAGTCTTCAATTCGCTTTATATTTACATATAAGGATGCATCAGATTATCTTGAAAGTCAATAAATTTAACTAATTTTCTTAAAGTGTTCGATATTTTTTCAATGACCAAATGTTTAACAGAATAAATATAAATGCAAAAGCTATTAACACAGACAAATCAATCCAAGTATCTTGTAGACCATATCCTTAATACATGACTCCAGTAATTGCATCCGAAGCATAATACAATGGCATGATTCGTCCAATATTGATCAACCAATCAGCCATTCCATCCATTGGAAATAATCCTGTAAAAAAGATTTGTGGCACAATTACTAATGGTATAAATTGGACCATTTGAAATTCAGAGGATGCAAAACTAGAAAGTAAAATCCCAAGTGACAGTGCTACTAAAGCTACACATAGGTTGATCAACAGTACATGCCAGATAGAACCTACTAAAGGCTTTTTCGAATAAAAAAAGGACAATCCACTAGAGGGATAGTCCTTTTTAATTCTTATGAATAAATACCCTTAAAGACTTAGTAGTTTTATTGATTGAGTTTTGACGGGTTTTCTTTATTAGTTGGCTTGCCTTTATTTTCGTTATCATTTTTTGCTTTAGCTTGATCATTCTGCCCAATTACATCTAAATCATCTGGACTCAGGTCGTAACCAGCACCATATTCTTCACGGTTTACTTTATTTTTCTTTTTGTTTTTCTTAGCCATAATGCTCACCTCCAAATATAGAATGCCTTCTATTTTCTTTTCTATACTTAGAGGAAATCATTAGAAAATTGGACAAGGGGTAAGTTCTATAAAGAACTTACCCCTTGGATTATTGTTAGCTAATTTATCAAATCTAATTTCAACCCGATCATCCGGGGAATATTACGAGAAAATTTCTTTCTTGCCGCGGTAAAATTCCACTGGAAAGCTTTCTAACTTAAGCAACGTAAACCCTACCTTCTTTTACGTCCTTGTGACCCCAAAGTCACGCCAGTGTGAATAAGTATGATTAAAAACAAATAGTAGAATGCCAATACCTTCTAAACTAGCTAATCAGCATATGTATTATTATCGCATATTCTAAGGGTTTTGTCTAGTAAGATGATTGAGTATACATAGTTTCCTTAGCTCATGCTTATTTTAGTTGAGTTGAAATTTTTTTCTGAGTGATGCGAATCTTGGCCTGAGTGATGTACATTCTGCTTGGAGATGCAAATCAATAAAGACCTGCTTCTCCATCAGATTGAAATCGGATAAAGTTCACCTTTCAATGCAAAAGAAACCTTACCAGTTTCTTCAGAAATAACGATGACCATTGCATCACTTTTTTCCGATAAACCAATAGCTGCACGATGTCGTGTTCCTAGTTTTTGATCACCTACAAATAGGTTTGTAAGTGGAAGTACATTTGCTGCTGATTTTATTATATTTTGTTTCACTAATACAGCACCATCATGTAAAGGGTTTCCTGGATAAAAGATTGATTCCAACAAGGAATGTGTTAGTTCCGCGTTTATTGAAATGCCCGGTTGTATAAGTGATGAGAGTGAGTCTTCCCGTTGGATAACGATTAATCCACCTTGTCTTTTTTTCGATAAATTTTGTGCACATATAGATATTTCAGTATATTTTTCTGTAAATGGTGCTAAATAGCAGTTTAAATAGAAGGTACCTGCTTTCACTTCAATCTCACTAAATTTATCTTTTACACTTTCAAAATTTCCGAGAAGACAAAATTCATCTCCATTGTCCATTTCTTTCAAACTATTCTGTAGTACCGCAATGACTTGTTGAATATCGTCTCTCAATAATTTCTCCATCGGCGTAAAATCGCAATTACAATTATTCATGAGCAAACATCTCCCTCAACTTTTTTCAACTGCTTTATTATCTACGTAGAATAGTACGGCAAAATAAAAGGAATAATAATTCTGATTCAATACACTACTTTCAGCAAATCGTCCATTACTAAAAGTTTGGCTTGAATAGAGATTATTATTCCTATAGCTTAGTTCCACATTTTCATGTCCTAATTAAAATCAAAAACCACTTTCCCCTGGTCTAATTTTAGTTTTGCGGAAAAGCTTGTGCCTTTTTTAGATTTAAATCCTTTCATCTCTTTTGTCACGCCATTTTGACAAAGATCTTTTACCTGATTTGGCGATAGTTTTTTACTTGCGATTGTTTTTGATACAGTAAATTTACAACCAGCTCGGTAATTTGAGCAACCGTAGAAGGATTTTCTTGCAACTATTTTGCCTTGGTGGCAAATCGGACATTCAACAATCGGTTCGTTAGATGGTGCAGATTCGATTGCAGCTTGAATGTTTGTTCCTGCAACTTTTTCTGGTGTAACTTGGATTAAATGATGTAGAAATTTCGAAACGCTGCCTAAAAATGCTTCTTGAGAGCCATTGCCATTGCCGATTTTACGTAAATATGTTTCCCATTTTGCTGTCATTGAAGGGCTTGATAGTAGTGAACCTTCAATCGTTTCACAGAGCACTCTTCCTTTATCAGTAATGTTGACGATATTTTTTACGACTTCGATATAGCCATGTCTTTTAATCGTTTCGATAATGCCAGATCGAGTTGCTTCTGTTCCAAGACCTTCTACTTCTTTTAAAATATCGCTTTCTCCCTCGTCCTCGATGAGTTTTCCGCATGTTTTCATCATTTGCACGAGTTGCCCTTCGGTATAAGGTTTCGGAGGTTGTGTAGTTCCTTCATGAATATGAATATGAGATTCGACAATATCTTGAATTTGAACTAGCGGTAACAAAGGTTCTTCTTTCTTTTTTGTAGCAACCGGCCAAAGACCTTGGAACCCTTTATCTAATTCCACTTTACCGGTCGTTTTAAACTCAATACTTTTAACATCTGTCAAAATCGTTGTTTCTTCATATAAATAATCTCGATGGAACATAGCCATTGTATTTCGGACAATCTCGATATAGATGTTCCGCTCCATTGGTGGTAATCCCGCTATTTTTTGCTCAGACGGAATCGTTTTTGTTGGGATGATAGCATAGTGCTCTTCTACTTTTGATGAATCTACATATCGTTTTTGTGGTCGAGCATTTGCTACCTCAAATGGTTGTCCAATTATTTTTTGATAGGCAGGAATTCGTTCGACTAAATAGCCAAATTCAGCATCGGTGATAAATTGACAATCAGAACGAGGATAAGATACTAATTTCTTTTCATACAATGATTGTACAATCTCTAATACCTTCGCTGGACTGTATTTCCAAATCTTATTAGCCTTTGCTTGTAACGTTGATAGCGAATGTAGTTTTGGTGGTTTAATAGCTTTGCGAGCTTTTTTTACATCTTTGATCGTTCCAGGTAGAGGCTCATCTTCTTCGATGCCAGCCTGCATTAGAATTGCTTCTGCTTCCTCTCTTTTATCTTTTTTCACAGAAGCTTTCCCTTTATAAGGTCCTTTTTCAGCTAAAAAATCGCCTGTTAACTCATAGAAATTCGTTGGCTTAAAGTTTTCAATTTCCATATGTCGTTTATAAATCATATATACTGTGGGAGATTGTACTCTTCCGATAGACATTGTTTCATTTAAACCTTTTGCTTTCAGTAACATGGTATAGAGACGACTTGCATTCATCCCTACCAACCAGTCACTGATTTGTCTTGTTTGCGCTTCTCGATATAGTAACAAGTCCTTCTGATTATCTCTTAAATTGGTAAAGCCTTTTCGAATTTCTTCTATTTCTAAAGAGTTAATCCATAATCGTTGGATTGGTTTATTACGTACACCTGTCTGACGTAAAATGGAATAAAAGATATTCGAACCTTCACGATCGACATCGCATGCGTTTATAAGTAAGTCGGCTTCTTTAAATAGTCTTTTCACTTCTTGAAATTGGTCCCATTTCCCTTTTGCTACACGAAATTCGTATTTTTCAGGAATCATCGGTAATTGGTTAAGTGACCATCTTTTCCATTCCGGTTTATAATCCGCAGGTTGTTTTAATTCAACTAAATGACCAATCCCCCAAGTAATCGTTGCACCTTGAGGAAATATAGCTGATGGTTGTAATTCTATGTAGTTTTTTGTTTTCTTCGCTACTTTAAATGCGTCCGCATATGCCTTTGCCTGAGATGGCTTTTCGGCAAGTATACATATCTTAGTCAAATTAGAGTCACTCCTTTGTTCCTTATATTAATGGATCGTATTCTTTTATGCTGTTAAAAAAGTCAATTCATATTATATTACTATTATAATTACTTTTAACGTTTAACATAAGGACAAATCTAAGAGCATGCTTTGAAAAAAATCAAAACATGCTCTTATTTATAATTTTTTGTTCTACTAGATTATTTCATTTTAACTAGGATGCTGTACCTTTTGCAAGGAATTATGAATTACTCGACTCTTGGGACCAATAAATAATAAAAACTCCACCTCCCTATATAAGGAGACGGAGCTTCTATAGTAAAAACATGATTGTTAAACTGTTACTTTATTTCGTATTAGTTGTTGTTCAATTCTTGTTTGAATATCTTCTTCAATTGTAAAGCCTTGCTTTGTTCGCTCGATTTGCTTATCTATAATAAAGACACCATGTGAAATACTTGTAGCGCCTAGTGCTGTTAATACTGGCTTCAATGCATAATCAATGGCTAATAAATGATGTGGTGTGCCGCCTACCGCGATGGGGATGATATGTTTATCTTCAAATCCTTTTTGCGGAATAAGGTCTAAATATGTTTTTATAATTCCTGAATAGGCTGCTTTATAGACGGGTGTTAATACGACAACTACATCTGCCTGGTCCACTTTGGCATTTGCTTCTCTAATTGCTTCGCTTGCAAAATTTGCAGAGATTAAATCTTCTGCTGGTAATGCAAACACCTCAATCGCTTCTACTTCTTCCAAACTATCTTGAATGTAATGTTGAATCGCATTTACACGTGATGTACGCGCATTCGCTCCATTAATAATAACCGTTTTTGTCATGATAAAATCCTCCTCTATGTTTCTGTTCTCCCGTAAATTGCTATACATTTCAAATCCAAAACTATACATTTCCACTATATACCACTTTCACATACAATTCCGCTAAAATAACTAGGGATTAAATTAAAATTATTGTGTGATTTTTTGTCGAGTATATGGATTTACTGGACGTTTCAAGCCAAGATTTTCACGTAATGTCGTGCCTTTATATTCGGTTTTAAATAATCCTCGACGTTGTAATTCCTAATCGAATATTTTTCTTGCCACACTTTTCACATCCTCTAACATAAAATAAAAGGCACCTTTATCAAAATTAGATAAAGGAGCCTCTAGTTGACTAGTGAGCTGTGAGCTTTAATATTCAATTATTGTTATTATAATAATTTAGGTTAATTATAATGTCAACCATTTTTATAAGGATTATTGGTTTTATTTTTAAAAATATTCTATAATTTCTGTAAATTAATCTTTAATGGATAAATTGTTTAGCATAAACTTCTTACGAATTAGAACAATGCGCTGAAATAATTAGAAGCCAACTCGAATATATTGTTAATACTGTTAAAAACAGTACGAAATATGGATTTTGAAGAAGAGAAAATTAGGGGGGATTTTAATGTCCGTTTCGAAAATAAGTAAGGTCGAACAGATTTTAAAAGCGTCACATTTAAAAATTACCGAACAACGGTTAGCTATATTAAATTTTCTTCAAGATAATACGAGTCATCCTACTGCGAATGATATTTTAATTGCTTTGCAGACTTACTTTCCGTCTTTAACATTGAAAGAAATTAATGAAAATCTGGAATTGTTTGTAGAAAAACAATTAATACGAAAAATATCCATCACCCCTAATCTCACAAGGTTTGATGGAAATTTACAATCGCATTATCATGTCATCTGTACACATTGTCATAAAGCTACAGATTTCAATTACCCAAGCTTTATCGATATCGAAAGTATTGCTAGTCAAATTACAAAGCATCAAGTATATACGCATGAACTAATGCTTTTTGGAATTTGTCAACAATGCAGCCATGCAGATTGCTTCTAATTATGCATGTGCTGCATGTCTATTTACAAGGGAAATTGTAATCCCACCAGCTGCAATGGTAAAAATCGAAAATAAAAAAGTACCTCCTGATATTAGTAATCCGCCTAATGAAATAACAAAAGAATCTATCAATAAAATAATCATCCCAACATTAATCCCAAATCGTTTACTTAAAAATAATGCTAATAGATCTGTCCCGCATGTACTAATATCAAATCGTAACATTAAGCCAGTACCTAAACCAACAAATATACCACCAATAATGGAGCTGTACAGTATGTCCAAATGTAATAGATATCTTAATGGCCTTAAATAATCGATGAAAAAGGATGAAATAAATAGCCCATGCAAGCTGTTGTAAAAATATTTTTTCTCTTTAAACCAGGCCACTATGAACATCGGTAAACTCAGAATAACAATCATTAAGCCTATTTTTAAGTTAAATAAATAGTTCAAGATTAAAGATAAACCGATAAATCCACCATCTAATATTCTATTTGGAGCCAAAAATAAATTTATACCTAGAGATAGGAATATACTCCCTATTATAACCATTAATCCTTTCTTAAATAAAAACATAGTAGCCTCCTCGAGAACTGAACATGTATCTATGCTATGAGTATTTCTGAACAAAAATGATATACCGAGATAAGCGAAGATAAAATAATTTAAAAAAACAATGCCATTCTGAAACTTTTCTATGGATTTTTCGTAAATTATGTATATTCATACGAAGGAGGAGTTAAAATATCCTTGGTACATAAAGCATTAGCTAGTTTAGGTATTGGTGCAGCAACAGTTGATACAAAGTTAGAGAAGGCCGACTATACAGGTGGAGAGGTTATTCATGGTGAGGTTCAAATTCGTGGAGGAAATGTAGACCAACAAATTGATGAGAGGGCATCATGCAAATTGATCGAAAAGTACGCGGGTTAGGTAGTTTACTATCCGAAGCACTTGAGATGGACGAATCATTTGTACGTTTTACCATTCGAAAATCAGATGTACCTACTCTTCGTGGTACTTTGCAAAAATTGATAACTAAATATGTTTGATTCCCCCTATTTAAAAAGAGTTGACCGAATTTAAAGGTCAACTCTTTTATGTTAAGACACTTCTTTCTTCAAACGTACTGAACGTACGACGAAGATAATAATTGTTCCAATAATCATTACACTAAAAATAAGTAAGTCCCAAGGCCCTACTATACTTCCTTTACCTTTTGCGACATAAATATCATTTATAGCAGAGAAAGAAAAATAGATTAACATTTCATTTTTGATGAAATTCATTAATAACATCGAATTTTTGAAAAGTACTTCCCTATTCTTTTCAGTTAGACCGGAGTAATTATGAAGATGCGGTCTCGTCTCAACTATTTGTAGACTAAACCATAAGAAAATCCCTATCATTAACGGAACAAATACGAACCATCTATCACTCCATTTATCAGGCTCCCCTGCAAGATTATAGTGACTCGGTACTTTGTCTGGTAACGTTGACCAATTGATCAAAATGAAGCTTAAAGCGATTATAAATGATAGAATAGCGACGATATTAAAATAGATTCCAATTTTTGGACTATTGATTTTCAACTTGTTCTTCTCCACTTTATCAGCCTCCAGCTTTTAGAACGTATTTTAATCACTATTACACATTTTTCCGCAAAATCCTTTTTTGTATAAAAATAGATTAAATCTAATTACTAACATTCTTGCCTAGCATCTTCAACAATCCGCACCCACATAATAGCCATCCAAACATGGAGATAATTACAACAGGTGAGATAATTTTGATAAAGGATAAAGAAATCATGATCCATCCTACTAATATATAGTGGTTTACTGCATGTAGATGATAGCTATCTTGTTCAACATGCCATGCACGGAAATAGCCTTGAAGAAAGCCTAATAAGACTTGTAAAATTAGTGCTATGTATGGTAAGAAATCCATTTCTATATTAAATTGGCCTACCACCAAATAAGCACATCCCATTCCAAGATATACGAATGAGATGCGTGATTTTTCTTTGTTCTTTTTGGTTTGAAATGTTCGATAGCCCCATGCAGCTGAAAAAGAATGCGTCGCAAATAGCCATGCAAATAGCGTAAATGTAAGAGATACTCCTTTGAGCCAAATCACATAGTATGGAAAAACGACTACTTGGCCAACTGTAATGATTAATGGGATTAACCGATTCCATTTTCTTTTCATACTTTACCTCGTTACTTCAAATAATTTTGATAAAAATTGTTTATGAACACTTCATTTGGATCGAGCTTTAACTTTTCATCTTTAAAATCTTTCCAATTTGTATAGGATTCTTTAAATTGTTTCTTTGTTTGATATGGATAATACGGAAGATAATATGTGCCTCCATGTGCCAAAGTGATATCGGTCCATTTTTGTATCATTTTCTTAGCATTTTGAATATTTTCTTCTTGAAGACCATGCTGTATAAGAATAACTAAACCGAGCATATCCTCTTTTGCATAGTTAAGAGAAGTCGTTCTATCTTTTGCCGCATATCGAATGGTAATATTGTGTATTTTAAAATCATCATCTGCATCATTCGCAGGAAGAAATTGTTTTAACTCTTTCATATACTCACCATATTCACCAACAGGTACAAAAAATTCTTGTAATACTTCTACCTTTCCTGGCTTTGTAAATTCCATAAAAGTAGATTCAGAACGCATTACATTATTTCGGGTTATTTGAGAGTTTTCAATCTGTTTCATATAAAGATTTTGTGTATTCCAAAACAGGTCCTCTAAAAAACCACCTTGTCTCCCCATATCAAGTGAATACTTGGTTAGATGTACTAAGCTTTCCTCTTTTAACTTCGTTTTTTGATCATATTTTCCCGTTTTATAATAATCAATTGCATACATTTCATCTAAAAATGAACTTGGTGCAACACTAACTCTCGCATAATGCATGGCAACTTTAGGATTATTGAGCACATCCTTAAAGTATGATTCATATTCATTCGTTTTCATCTTGTTTGTATGAATGGTATACAGTTCGTTATCTGTTAAATCGAGCGTGACATCTAGTATTACGCCAAATAATCCGTAGCCACCTAGCACATATCCCATTAAAGCATCATTTTTTCTTATCGTCTTGATGTCCCCTTTTGGCGTCAATAATGTTATTTCTTTTACCATATCTGCCATAGGACCAAAACGAATATCTCTGCCGTGTGCATTTACCGAAAGAGAACCACCAATTGTAAAAATCGATTGCGACTGAGTCACTTTAAGTGCTAAGCCATATGGTTGAACTGCTTTTTGAACATCTTCCCAACTAGCCCCTGCTTCAACTCGAACCGTTTTTTCTTGTTTATTTACCTCCATTACTTTGTTGAAGGTTCGCATATCAATGACAATGCCATCCTTATAATATGTATGTCCTCCTTGTGAATGTTGAAGACCTGCGATTGAAATATGTTTACCCTCTAGATTGGCTTGTTTCACTATATTTTGTAAATCCGTACGATTAGTTGCTTTAACAACACGGTCGACATGTTCTGGTAAAAGCCCTGTATAATCTGTCGTCATTCCACTTTGAGCAAGTCCATATTTTCGCTTTTCAATCGGAATATTGAAAGCTATTAAAAACACAATGATCAATACAAGAAGGCTCAAAAACAATGGACTCTTAAAAAATCGCTTCATAGAATCATCAAATCCTTATAAAATATTCCTAAAGGAATTTTATCATAGAAAAATTGTTAGATTTCCAATTATTTAGTAAACAGGACATTTGAATTAGACGGCGATATATATAAAGGACTTGATACTACATTACATTTACTTAGTTTTCCTTGACCCGATCATACAAATCTATAAATTCTTTGTGTACTTTTCCATCCTTTTTTCCTTCCCAATAAATCACTGCATATAGTTTATCTATGTCTTTAAACTCTATGGACTTTCCGTCTTTCATTATTGGTGGTGATCCTTCGACAGCTCCTGTATCAATATCATTTTTAAAATTCTCGGTTCCTGTAACTGCTTTGCTCTGCAGGGTTTCTTCCTTTTTGTTAATGACAGCATTCATTTCAAAGGCAAAATAATTAGTAGTGTAATCATTACCACTTGATTTAAACCGAAGCTTACCATTTCCTGAATTAAGAATCCCTGAAGTCAAATCCAATTGGTAACCATTTAGCTCCCAATGCGGACTTTCTCCTGATAATCTTAAATGATAAAAATCATTTCTAGTTTCGTCACGTGATCCTCCGAATCCTAAATAAAATACAATAACACATAAAACGCCGATTATAATAATCAACATTGGATAAAAAAACTTATGAACCACAATCTCACCCCTCACTTAGGAAAATAAAGATTGGTAATCTCTTAGAGTATCGTAACTTTCAGAAAATTATCGTCAATCAAACATTCGCTCCCAACTGTTGAGAAGTGGAAGTAAAACTTTAATCCTAGCATTCTAATCTCTATCATCTTCACCAAAAACTCTACTCAATGGATATTATTCACTCAGATTTTAAGAGTTATCCTATATAAATTTATTTCTAAAACAGTTCAAAACTATTTACTTCTTCCTGACAATTTACACAATAACCTTTACCATTTGTTATTGGAACAGGACAACCACATTCACAATATTATAATACATTTTCTGTAATATCTAATGAAATAAATCTATGACCGCAATATTTACATTTTGTAAGATAATCTGCATTCTCTTTTTGGCATTTCGAACACTTTATTTACTTCACCCTTTCAAGATATCTTTGAATTTGAAAACTTATATCTTAATTTAATTATTGTTCAATATTATGATTCTATATATTAAATAAAATCCCTTTCTTATTTCGATGTTAATCCCTCAATACCTGTGCTTTTATGCTAACGCTTACATTTTCCTTGGCATATTTATAAGGATAGAAGGAGGTGTTTCCTATGTCTTTAAATTGGATTAGAGTTTCATCTGTATATTTTGTACTCGGAATTGCTTTAGGGATCTATATGATCGCTACATCCAACTATGAGTGGGTCGCTTATCTTCATATACTTGTTTTTGGATGGTTGTCGAGCGCTGTGATTGGGCTTATTTACAACAACTTTAATATCTCAGATAATACAGATTTAGCTAAAGCTCAATTTTGGCTATTCAATATAGGTCTAGTCATTTTCTTAATGGGCGTGTTGCTGATTAGCCCTGCTCCTGCCTTAAATTGGGTTTACACTGGCGCAGTTGCAGTTGCTTTATCAGGTGTACTATTCATATTTACCATTTTCAATGATTTAAAGGCATAGCACTACCTTATTAAAAAAGCAGATTCCATTTCTTTTGGAATCTGCTCTTTATTTTATATGTTGGTTGTTTATGCTTCGATTGAGATATGTTGAAAACTGGTTACATCAAATAATCCCGTATCTGTCAGCTTTAATGATGGTATGACTGGTAATGCGATAAATGATAATGTTAAAAATAGATGGAAATTCAAATCAGGGTTCAGTTGTAATAACGCTTCATGTAAATGATGTAGGTGTTTAGCTGCTACATTTGCCTTTTCGTTTGTCATAAGTCCTGCAATAGGGAGAGGTAAAGCACTTAGTACTTTTCCATCTGCTACAACGATGTAGCCCCCTTGCATTTTTTGTAGTTCGTTTAATGCTAATAACATATCTGCATCATTTGTTCCGCATACAAGTGCATTGTGGGAATCGTGAGCAACGGTTGTAGCAACTGCGCCTTTTTCCAATCCAAAACCATGAACTATGCCAAGCCCAATATTTCCTAGATTATGATGACGCTCAATCACTGCAAGTTTTAAATAATCATCTTCTACTGAAGGAACAAATTCTCCATTTTCCACTGTCACTTCAGCGACTTTTTTATGGGTGATAATTTGGTTTGGTTCAATTTCGATTATATTAGCGAGGTTACTATGTCTAAAGGATATAGCTAAATCTTGCGCTGTTAGCTTTGGAATATGAACGGATTGTAAAATAGAAGGTGGCACTTCTTTTGTTTTATTTTGATTAGCTAGAAGTTTCCCATTCTCAGCTACTTTCTTGCCATTTTTCCAAACTGATTTTGGCTTACAAGCTGTTAAATCATCGAGCACGATAAAGTCGGCTACATACCCTTCTGCTAATGCACCTTTTTGGTACATTCGATAACATTCCGCTGCATTTAACGTTGCTAGCTGAATCGCTTGAAGTGGATTCATCCCTTCTTCAATCGCTAAAGCAATCGAATGATTAATACTTCCTTCTTCAATCAATTCATCTAAATGCTTATCATCTGTGCAAAATAAGAATCTTCTTGCATTGGCAGAATTGACAGCAGGTAATACATCGCGTAAGTTCTTTGCTGCAGAGCCTTCTCGTATTAATACATTCATCCCCTGTTGTATTCTGATAGCTGCTTCTTCTGCGTTTACACATTCATGATCTGTTTGAATTCCTGCAACTCGGTATCCCCGAATTTGACCTGCATTTAGTCCTGAGCCATGCCCATCGACAATATTTCTTGTAGCTTCTGTTTGCGCTATTTTTTGAAGCATATCTTCTTGGCCTTGTAATACTGCAGGAAAATCCATCACTTCTGCTAACCCTAACACATTTGGATGCGTTAAAAACGGTTGTAAATCTTGTGCATTTAATGTTGCCCCTGCATGTTCAAAAGAAGTAGCCGGTACGCTTGATGGTAGCATTACGTTGATATCCATCTCTGCATTTTCGGCATCATCTAACATATATTGAATCCCTTCAGCACCTGCAACATTCGCTATTTCATGTGGATCTGTTATTACAGTCGTAATCCCATGAGGCAATAAAATTTTGCTAAATTCAGACGGTGGTAACATAGAGGATTCGATATGAATATGACCGTCAATCAGGCCCGGAATCACGTATTGCTCATTTGCATCTTCTTCGTCATATGCTTCGAACATTCCATCTTCATCAATGGCAACAATCATTCCATCCGTCACCACTATATCCGCTTTTCGCCATTGAAGATTAAAGACATCTGCAACTTTTGCATTTCGTAAGATGAAATCCGCTTTTTTGCTATTTTGGGAACTTAATATTCTTTCTTTTTTTCTCATTAACTCATCATTCATACAATTACCCCCTATACCTAAATATTGCTTTCTACATTTATACCACAAATTTCCTAGTATGAACAAAAAGTAATACATAGGCATAGAGAGTTAACTTAACATACCCATGGAAGAATTTTTAAAGAAGAATCGCCTTTTTAGCGTATTATTTACATAAAATGTCACCTAAAAAGGCCATACCATATAGCTCCGATTAAAATTACAGTCGCTTGGATCATTAAATTGATAATGAGGTAATGTCGTTTAGCCTCTGGCCGATGTTTTAACTCCATATAAAGTTGGATTCCCCAATAGATAAAGCTCAAAACTACTATCATGGCAATAGGAATCACTCCGAAGTAATACAAAGAGCCTGCTATGATCAGGATAAAACCAAAACGAATAGACCAATCGATATACTTATGTTTCTTATCTATATAGATAGGTGTCCGTTTAATAATGGGAAATTTATCTTTGATAATGGCTCCGATCAAAAAAGATAAAACGTAAATTCCAGCATAAAAATAAATGATACTAGCGCAAGAATCCAAATAATTCGATGTATATTTTAGTTTTTGTAGTTTCTCTGCAGGTTCTCCTTCAATTTTATACCATTGGTTATGATTCATATCTTTTACATAAAGAAGTTTGTCGGTATTATCTAAAAAAGCAAATTTAAGAAATAATATTTCCTCACTACCGCTATTCCAGTTATTATATTCAACACGTACATCTCTAATCGAAATTTCATGAATTTTTAAATCTATATTATTGATTGGTTTTGCTGTTTTAAGGAAATATTCTGTATTATAAATTCTACTAAATGGTTCAACTCCCTTTTCAAAACCAAAATAACGGAATGGATTTCCAGTTGGTGTGTACTTTAATGAATGGGAGGTTGAAATATCCATTGATCCGAAATGAATAGCATCACTTTTTAAAAGTTCCATCATACTTTCTGCTCTTACTGAATTTTGCGTAGATGGTTCTGATCGTAAGGTTAGAAAATACATACTGCACACAAAAACTAGCATGACAAGTGCAAATGCAGGTTTCCATTTGTTAAATTGTTTATGTTTAGGATGTTGAATTCTCTTTGATAATTTTTGGAAACTTTGTTGTTTTTGTTTCGGATCTCGCTCAATTGTGGAGAGCTCATTTAATAATTGATCTAAATCCTTCGCCATGTAATTCCCCTCCCTCTTCCAATTCTTTTTTTAATGCTTGCATTGCACGAGCTGTTGCGTTTTTTACTTTTACTTCTGTCCATCCCAATAGATTCCCTGTTTCTTTAATCGAAAGGCCCTCTATTTTTCTAAGGATGATAACTTCCTTGTATTCTAATTTAAGTTTTGAGAGGGCACGATAAACTGCAACGATTGCTTCCCCTTTCTCGACGATTTCACTTGGGAGCAAATTTGTGTCTTGTTGTTCATGTTGTGAGAGAAACGGAATGAATTGAATAATTCTTTTTCTTCGGTAATGATCATAAACTAAATTTCTTGCAATTTTTCGTAGCCACGTTTGAATAGATGCCTGCTCTTTAAACGTCTCGAATTGCTTATACGCTCGATAAAACGTTTCTTGTGTAAAGTCCTCAGCAGTTTCCTTATTGCCAACAAGCATTAATATGTATTTAAATATGGCATCACTATATTCTTCGTAAAAACATTCAAACTGTTTTTGCTGCATTTGAATCCCCCTTCACAGCTATAGACGAGTGACCATTGAAAAAGAATCACTAGATGTAAAAATTAAAATTTCTATTTATCTACTATGATATACTAATTTTATAAAATTCTGATAGCCTATCATAAAAATGAAGGAGGACTTCAAATGATAAAGTTGGAGTACTTTGAACGTACTGATATAGAACAACTAATAAGTTGGATCCCATCGGCCTCATTTACATTACAATGGGCTGGTCCTGCTTTCCAATATCCTTTAACGGTTTCACAATTCGAAAAGTATATACAAAATGCAAACAAAGAGGATTCGGATACATATATTTTTAAGGTCATTGACCAAGATACAAAACAAGTGATTGGGCATATCTCTTTAGGGAGAGTTGATAGAGTGAATAAATCTGCTAGGATTGGCAAAGTATTGGTAGGTTCTTCGCAGTATCGTGGAAAAGGCATTGGTGCTGAAATGGTGAAAGCTGTCTTAGCAATTGCTTTTGAAGAAATGCAATTGCACAAAGTGACTTTAGGTGTATTTGACTTTAATGCCTCTGCCATTCGATGTTACGAAAAAGTAGGATTTGTTCAAGAAGGGTTATTAAGAGATGCAAGAAAAAATGGAGATGAATATTGGAACTTGATTGAAATGGGGATTTTAGAAGACGAGTGGAGAATGAATCATAAAAAATAATTTTTCTGAAATGTGCGAAGAGATGATGTGATTTTGATTTGTACCTGCTATTTTATCTATCATCAACTAATTTTAACCGTGCCATTAAAAAAGGGGGTTCCCTTTAAGGACACCCCCGTTATATATTACACTTCCGATTTTTCTAGATGAGTTTTTCTCAAATGCACTTTTTGAATTTTTCCTGATGCTGTTTTTGGTAACTCATCCACAAAAGTTACACCCGTAACTGCTTTGAAATGTGCAAGTTTAGAGCGAGAGAAATCGATAATATCTTGCTCTGTTAGCTTAGCATTTTCTTTTAAGACAACATATGCATGAGGTGTTTCACCCCATTTTTCGTGCGGAATCGCAATGACAGCTGCTTCTAAAATATCTGGATGGTCATATAGCACACCTTCTACCTCAATTGAAGAAATATTCTCACCCCCACTAATAATGATATCTTTTTTACGATCTGTAATCGCTACATATCCTTTTTCATCGATATGTCCGACATCACCTGTGTGTAACCATCCATCTTTAAGTGTGTTGATGGTCGCTTGCTCATTTTTCCAGTAGCCCTTCATTACGCCATGTCCTCTTATAACAATTTCACCAACAGATACACCATCATGCGGAAGCTCATCTCCATACTCGTCCACAACTTTCACTTTCGTACCAATCAATTGAGTGCCACCTTTTGCTTTCAGCTGATACTTTTCTTGGTCTGGTAAGTCTTTATATTGTGGAAGAATACGAGAAATGGTACTTAAAGGTGAAGACTCTGTCATGCCATATACTTGGATAAATTCCCAACCAATCTCTTTTTCCACTCTTTCAATAAACGCCATTGGAGGAGCTGAGCCCGCAACAATAATGCGTAATTTCTCAGAAAGTGGTGGTGTATATTCATCATAGTATTGAATTAGAGAATTCAATACAGTTGGAGCCATATGAATAATTGAAATATTATGTTTTGCAATGACATTAAAGATTGCCTCAGGTGTTGCTTTTCTTAAAAACACTTGTGTTGAACCATTTGCTGTGTAGTAAAACGGCGATCCCCAACCGTTTACATGGAACATCGGTAACACATGTAACAGGGCATCTTCATCTATAACACGTAAATGATGCATAGCTGTTAGTGCATGTAAGTAGTTGTTACGGTGTGTCAACATAACCCCTTTAGGATCTCCTGTTGTTCCACTCGTATATAGTAAACTAGCAACGTCATCCTCATCTAGTTCTACACGATTAAACGGGCTATCATCAAAATTCCCAAGCCATTCATCATACCCTAGTTCAGGCGTTTCTTCATCCTTATAGTGAACGATAATTTGTTGAACTGTTTCTAACTTATCTTTTATAGGAACAATTAAAGGATACAAATCTTGATCCACTAGTAAAATCTTAGATTCACTATGATTTAATATAAATAAGTAATCTTCAGGCTTTAAACGGATATTCAGTGGAACCATAATAGCCCCTAATTGATAGATTCCATAAAAACCTTCATACATTTCAATCGTATTGGAAGCTAAATAGGCTACCTTATCCGCCTTTTTCACCCCAAGGGACTGTAGACCGCGAGATAACTGATTAACTCGTCCGTTTATTTGAGCGTAAGTAAAAGCTCTCTTTTCATCAAAAATAGCTTCTTTATCCCCGTATAATTCTACTGCTCTGTCTAAAAAATCTGTTAGCACCATTTGTACATTCATCCCTATACACCCCTTAGTAAAAATGAATTAAATTAATTTTACATTATTAAGATATTTTTGTACATAATTAAGATATTAATTGATTTAAAGAGAATTATTTGATATTTATAAATAAAATGAATCTAGTAGTTTATAAAATATCAATATATCAGTATTTATGTTCCATTTACTAATTTTATGAATAAACTAATAGTTTTTTTAGAATATATCTGATAATGTCTATTTCACTAGACGATACACTCCCAAAGGAAAAAGAGAAAAGAAAAAAGGCGGCTTTCCGTTCAAAATTGAACAAAAAGTCGCCTAATAATTATTTCTAGCAAAAAGGTAATTTAGTGAAGTCTAAAAATCATCCTTCCTCTAGAGATACCTTTATTTAAAATTATATTCAGTTACGATTTTTTCACGTCCTGTTGCAATATCATTGAAGTATTCATACAGACAAATACCTAGGAATGATCCTGACACATTCCAAATATTATTAAATCCAGAATTTTTCAATGCCATTACTGCGTTATAGCTACGTTGCCCTGAACGACAATGAACATAAACTGGAACATCTTTTGGGATTTCATCCATACGATCGCGAAGTTCACTTAATGGGATATTCACTGAACCTTTTAAATGTCCATTTTCATATTCATTTTTTTCACGAACATCTACAAAATATGCATTTTTCTCCATTAGTTCGCGAACTTGTGAAACCGCAACTTGATTATATCGACCATATAATAAGTTTAAGCCAACTAACGCTGCAAGATTTACGATATCTCTTGCTGTGCTATACATTGGTGAGTAAGATAATTCTAATTCTTTCAGATCTTCTAGTGTACCATTCATTGTTATTAAAGTAGCAATGACATCAATACGCTTGTCTGCATTCCCCTTACCAATAGCTTGTGCACCTAAAATTCTTCCAGTTGGTACTTCATATACTAGTTTGAAGTGTAATGGATTACTATTTGGCATAAGTCCAACTTTATCTGGAGCGATTAAGTACACACTATTTACGTTAAAACCAGCGTCTTTTGCTGTTTTTTCATTTAGACCTGTTACGGCACAGTTCAAGTCAAATATTTGAATACTAGATGAACCGATTACACCTGTGTTTTGATTTGGTATATTGTATATATGATTTGCAGCTGCACGTGCTTGTCGTTGTGCTGGACCTGCAAGTGCAAGTCTTGTTTGCTTGTGCAGCAAGCGATGATAAACTTCAATTGCATCACCTACAGCATAGATGAATGGATCCGATGTAACATAATTAGGGTTAACTTTTATCCCCCCGAGTTCACCGATTTCTAGTCCAGCATCTTTTGCTAAAGAAATTTCCGGTCGAACGCCAATCGCTAGAACGACTGCTTGGGCTTTCACTTGTCTGCCAGAATTTAATACAACAGAATCATCTGAGATTTTTGCGAGAGCATCATTAACAAATAGTTGAACACCTTTATCAATCATTTCTTTATGCAAAATTTGTGCCATATCATAATCAAATGGTGTCATAATTTGATTATTTGATTGTACTAAAGTTATATTCTTCCCTGCCAAGCGTAGATTTTCCGCTACTTCTACTCCGATAAATCCTCCGCCAACAACTGTAATATCTTTGACATTATCATTTTTTACAAATTGGTTTAAACGTTCAATATCATTGACGTTTCTTACAGTAAAAACATGAGGAGCATGTACTCCTTCAATATTTGGAACGATTGGACTCGCACCCGGTGATAAAACTAAATAATCATAGCTTTCGTCATATTGTTCATCTGTTAGTAAATTTTTGACTGTAATTGTTTTAACTTCACGATTAATATTAACAACTTCTTGTTGTACACGTGCTTCAATATTATATTTTGTTTTAAAAGCGGTTGGATTCGTTAAGACCAATCTTTTGCTATCTTCAACAATTCCGCTCAAATGGAATGGTAACGAACAATTTGAAAATGAAACATGTGGTCCTCTTTCAAACATAATAATTTCTGCTTGTTCATCTAAACGGCGAATTCTTGCAGCAGTAGAAGCTCCGCCTGCTACGCCACCTACGATTAAAATCTTTTTCACTATGCTTACCCCCATTTTGAAACTTCGAGTTCTGCTTCAATTTATACCCCACTAGGTATATTGTCAATATAATATATGTATCTGCCATAAATTATTCTAAATTTCAAATTATTCTTTTAGTCATTTATTTTCTAAAAAAAGAATCTCATTCCGGTTTTGTAATCTAACAGAATAAGATTCTTATTATGAATTGGCTGAAAAGAATTGATGATAAAACGCTTATAAAGTGAAGAGCACTCATTAAATTATTTAAATGTTTAATGGATTCTAGTAGTTAATAAAATATTAATCTACTTTACGAATAGAAGCTATTATAAATCTGTTTTTAAGAACTGTACAAGTGCTGTGTTAAATTGTTCAGCATGTGTTGCGTTCAAGCCATGTGGTCCACCTTTTATGACAACAAGTTGGCTATTAGGGATTCTTTCATGTGCCTTTTGACCACTGAATTCTAGCGGAACAATTGCATCGGAATCACCATGAATAATCAAAGTCGGTACATCAAATTTATCTAGGTCGTCTCGGAAATCTGTTTTACTGAAAGCCGCGATACAGTCGAGCGTACCTTTTGGTGAAGCAAATGCTGCAATATCACGATTGTGTAATCGGAATTCTTCGCTTACTAAATCTGTTCTGTCTCCAGATGCGAAGAAGTTAGTTGTAAACGTCTCTAAGAACGCAAGGCGATCTGTCTTAACTCCTTCTTGTAACCCATTAATCACTTCATCGTCAAATCCACCATCCGGATTATCTTCTGATTTGTAAAGGTATGGAGGAACAGCCCCTGCTAACACTGCTTTTGCAATTCGCTCTGTTCCGTAAGTGCCGATGTAACGTGCGACTTCGCCTCCACCCATAGAAAATCCAACTAGTGTAACATCTTGTAGGTCTAAATGAACGAGAAGTTTATTCAAATCGTTTGCAAATGTATTGTACTCGTAACCATTCCACGGTTGTGATGACTGACCAAATCCACGACGATCATACGTAATAACACGATAACCAGCTTCAACTAATGCGGGAATTTGTTTTTCCCATGATCTTCCGCTAAGCGGCCAACCATGAATCAATACCACTGGCTTTCCTGCGCCAACATCCTCATAGTGTAGCTCGATAGGTGCTCCATTTTCGATTCCAACTGTAACTTTACTCATTATAAATCCCTCCAATATATTATTTGACAAATTTCATTTTGCATAATTGTATTTCGTAAAATTATATTGTGCAAAATGTATTTTGTAAATTAATCTTATATTATCCATAAAGTATTGTCAACAATTAAATTTTGCAAAATGTTTTTTATTATTGTAGAGGTATGTTAAAATAAAGATGAAAAAATATTAAGTATACGAGGTATAACTATGGAAACAAACGCGGATAATCTTAAATTAGAAGATCACTTGTGCTTCTCATTGTATGCCTGTTCAAGGGCAATTTTGCGACTTTACCGTCCATATTTAGACGAACTTCAACTCACTTACCCTCAATATCTAGTCTTGGTCACTTTATGGGTGAAGCAGAAAAGTACGATTAAAGAACTTGGAGAGGTACTAAGTTTGGATACTGGTACTCTGACTCCTCTACTTAAACGTATGGAAGCTGCTGGTCTTGTCGAGCGTCATCGTGACAAAAAAGATGAACGCATTATGAACATCCACATTACGAATGCAGGTCAAGCACTACAGGAAAAAGCCTCATGCATTCCTCAATCCTTGCTAGAAGCTTCTGGCATGAAGCAAGAAGAGTTAAATGAAATAAACGTAACAATAAAGCAACTTCTACAACAGCTAAATACGGCTTCCAAGAAATAGAGGTATAGAAAAATCCACTCCTGACTGTAGGAGTGGATTTTTTGTATGATTGGCATTTTATTATGTTTAATTGATAACCGATGCCTCATCTTTTCCTGTTTGTAAATTGATATACTCTTCTTTTAACATAGAATAATATTCACTATCCGTAAGGACACCTTTAATCATATGATTTTTACGAAGAGTAGCTTCATGTGTCATACCTAAACGACGCAACAGCTTTCCTGAAGCTTCATTTTTAACATCACATTCTGCAAATACTCTTTCTAACTCTAGTATATTGAACGCTAAATCGAGTATTAACTTTCCTGCTTCTGTCATGTAACCTTTTCCCCAATAATGCCTATTTAATGTATAACCTAGTTCTCCACTCTTATTATAATCGTGGACTCTAAACTCAATTGCACCAATCATTTTATTGTTTTCTTCTTTTAACAAAACTGCATATTTACCGATTGGCTCTTTTATAAAATAGTTTGCTATAAAACTTTTTGTTTGGTTTAGATCTTTATGTTGGTCATAAAGGTAACGTGTTGTTTCTTCATCAGATGTATATTCATACATATCTTCAGCATCTTCAAACGATACCGGACGTAATATAAGACGCTCACTTTCCATTCGACTATGCTCTACCATTAAAAGGTTTTCTTGTTTCAAGTTAACTCTCCCATCTTTATAATACCATTGTTATTTTACTATCTTTTCCAATTATTATAACATAATGGAACTACCATATATAGTATATTTTTCCAAAAGTATTTGGTTCTGGTATATGGAAGTGGAACTAGGGATAGCAGCCTAAGAATACCTTAGTGAAATTAAAACGCTAATCTATAAGTAATACTCCACATTATTAAAAGAAAAGATACGGTTAACCAAAAAGTATTAATAGTAGTTTTTTCGTCGTTCTTAACTTTTTTTAATATCTTTACTAGATTTAAACAGAAGACAACACATAGAACTGGGACTAAATATATTCCAACAATATCAAGTAAATTATGTAAAAATCTATACCGAAAGCTAATCAGAAATCACCCTCCTTTCATAATAAGCCTACTGCTATCCTGTAAAAAAGGTGCAACATAAGTACAATTCCTCCCAACATATTACTCGGTAGTGGTACCCCCTAATCTATAAAATATTCTTTATCAATCATCAACATTCCTGCTTTTACTATGGATTTCCCTTCTGCTATGGTTAAAAAGTCAAAAAAAGAGAGGGCAATTCCCTCTCTTCTTAAAACTATATCTAAAATTCTATACACATATTACTCATCGTACCGAATTCATAGGTTTGGTTGATCTTTTTTGGTTTTGTTGATTTGTTGCTTGCGCTTCCCATTGCGATGAATAGTGGCACAAAATGTTCTGCTCTAGGAACGGCAAGGACAGCATTTGGTGCAAGTGAACGATACTGATCTAATGTATCAATATCCCCTTTTTCAACATGTTCAAAAATCCAGTTATCAAAATCGACTGCTTCTTTTACTGGACTTGTTGCACTAGGGTTCATCCATTGGAAATTGTGAACGGTTGTACCACTACCAATTACTAAAATATCTTGCTCGTCAAACCCCTGTAAGGATTTTCCAATTTTATATTGCTCCTTTGGTGATAAAAATGCGTTAACAGAAATCGCAACGACTGGAATATCTGCTTCTGGATACATATGTTTTAACGCTACCCAAACACCATGGTCTAAACCGCGTTCTACTTCACGACGAGTAGGAATTCCAGCTTTTTTAAAACGATCTTCCACTATTTCTGCAACTATTTTTGAGCCTTTCGCAGGGTATTTAATCTGATACATTTCCTCAGGAAAACCGTAGTAATCATACACAGTATCTAAAATATCATCTGTATAGGTGATTGCTAATGTTTCACTTTCCCAATGAGCACTAAAGATGACAATCGCTTTCGGTTTAATGCGTTTTCCTAAATCCTTTAGAAACGCTGAGTAGTCATTTGGAGTTACTGCTAAGTATGGTGAACCATGTCCTATAAATAATGCTGGAACCATTTGAAAACTTCCTTTCTTTATAACCCTTTCAATATCTAATTTCATCATAATCTTTTCAAGGTAAAAACAGAAGTCAGGCAGTCTATAAATCTTATTTAGGCTCTGTTAAATATACTCACATAAAAATTAAAGGAATCTAAATTTAGTAAGTTTCCTTTAATCTTTCTGTTCAGTTTACTTTTGTACAGGTCTTTCAAAGATTAAATCATAATAAGAACCTACTGCAACTCCTGAAGTTACACTGTCAGGAGAGAAAATTTGAACAAAACGCCATCCCTGTTCTGCGTGACTTTTAATTACTTCTTGATAGTCTTCTTTAGGCTTACCAGATATTTTTTTAAACTCTATTTTGACGAACTTGTATTCAAACATTTTATTATCCTCCTTTTGAATATAATAATATTTGTACGGTTTCAATTAAAATAAGTTTCAACTAACATTTAGAGGCAACATTATTCTATTAACCTGCCTCGTTGAATAAAGATTACACAATAAATTTTGACAGTCGTAAACTGTCATATGTGTCTATCATTTTAAATACAAAAGATGTTAATAGAAATTCTTATATATGCTGTTTAGTGCTTTCTTTTTATAGAAAAAGCCTTCCAGTTATCCATTTGGAAGGCTTCGCTACATATATATTTTTCAACATCAAGCTTCTTTTACAACTAATGATTTCGCTTTTGAACGTTTGACATTCACAAACCATGCAATCACAATGGCAATCATTAAAACAAAACCTAAGTACCCCATTGCTGGATATACCGTGCTCACCAAAGTGATAAAGCCTACAAAACTTAGACCAAATCCACCAACACCAATTACCCAAACTACCCAATTGAAATGTTTACTTTCTGCTGGAACGATACGAACAGTAAAGGCATAAAGCATACCTACAGCTGTGTTATAAATCATTCCCAGTAAAGCAATTGACATGAGAACACCAAGAATCGGTGAAATGTTCGTTGCAAGTGTAAGCATTGGCATATCCGAACTACCAACTTGATTTATTTTTGTGAATATTGCGACATTTATAAGCAAAATAAGAATACCTAATCCAATACCACCGTAAACTCCGCCTTTTTTTGCGATTTTCTCATCCTTTTCAAGTCCGCCCATTACAGTAAGCATTGATGCACCTGCTGCAAGATTGTAGGATACATACAATAGTGCCCCTAAAATCCAATTAGAAGACCCTGAATTTTGTTGTTTTGCTAACTGATCCATTTGTCCAGCTGTTAAATCCGTTGTAAAGATGGAATAACCAGCAATAATGACTACCAATACCATTAAGAAAGGTGTAATTGCACTGATCATCGCGATAATCTTCTGAACATTGAACATCAGTGTTAATATTGTTACGATTAACATCGCTAAACTACCATACATGGCCGGAATGCCGAATTGGTTTTCAAAAATCGAACCTGCTCCCGCAAACATAACAACAGATACTCCAAATAAGAAGAACGTGATGACAAAATCTACTGCTGCACCTAAATACTTCCCGCAAATTTGATAGACAACTTCTTTATGAGAAGTCGCATGTAAGCGACTCCCTAATGTAGTTAAATTCATGCCTAAAAAAGCAAATAAAACCGTTGCAATTGCCGTACCTACAACTCCCCACCAGCCAAAGCTAGTGAAAAATTGCAAGATTTCTTGTCCAGAGGCAAAACCAGCACCAACAATGACACCGATAAATGCTCCGGCCATTTCAAAACTCTTTTTCATCGAACCACCTCTTCGTCTACTAAGTTATATACTTTTTTGTTGACGGTGAATTTTTCAATTCGTTCAAGGTTTGGCTCGTATCCAATTCCAGGTTCGTCTGGTACTGTAATATAACCATTTTCAACGATTACTTCAGGATCGATAATGTCACGTTCCCAATAACGTTCAGAACCTGCCGTATCGCCTGGCATGATAAAGTTAGAAAGTGTTGTAATCGCTACATTATGAGCTCGTCCAATACCAGACTCTAACATTCCACCACACCATACAGGAATCCCTTTTGATTCACAATAATCGTGGATTTTTTTGGATTCTGTTAATCCACCGACACGACCAATTTTAATATTAATAATGCCGCAACTTCCTAGTTCAACAGCTTTGCGTGCATCTTCTAAAGAATGGATACTTTCGTCTAAACAAATAGGTGTTTTCAATTTTTTTTGCAATGTGGCATGATCGATAATATCGTCAGAAGCAAGGGGCTGTTCGATCATTGTTAGATTAAATTCATCGAGTTGCTTTAATAACGCTGCATCTTCTAAGCTATATGCTGAATTCGCATCCGCCATTAATGGAACATCCGGGAATCTTTCTCGAATCGCACGAATGACATCGACATCCCAACCTGGTTTGATCTTCACTTTGATACGTTTATAGCCTTCTTTTACATATCCATCTATTAATGAAAGTAATTTTTCAACTGATTTTTGAATACCGATACTAATACCGACTTCGATTTCTTTCTTGTCTCCTCCAAGTGCTGAGGCTAATGTTTGATGTGTCCGTTTTGCATATAAGTCCCATACAGCACCCTCAAGAGCTGCTTTTGCCATATTGTTTTTGCGAATGAATGCAAATAATTCGTTGATTTCATCTGGATGTTCGATTTCTCTTCCTTTGACTAGTGGAATTAAAAAGTCTTCTAGAATGATCCAATTTGTTTTGTAAGTTTCTTCATTGTACCAAGGGGAATCAAATGCAACCGACTCTCCCCATCCTTTGTTGCCTAATTCATCTGTTGCTTCTAATAGTAGAAACTCTTTATTAACAAATGTTCCGAAGCTCGTTGTAAAAGGTGCTTTCATTTTCATTTTTAAATGTCGAATAGTGATATTTTGAATTTTCATCTATAAAATCCTTTCTATTGTGGAATTATTAATTTATTTTTTTGAACAAGATGATAATAATGAACTGGTTTATCTTTTGTTTTTACTAATTCAATAGCTGTATATCCATTTTGAAATAATGTTTTGAAGATGGTACGTGTTTTCAATCGCCAATCGACGGCAACATCTAAATCTTGTTCTTTTAAATTAGTGATGTCAGCAGGTACTGGTACGAGATAGGCCTCTTTATCAAAATTCGTTATTTTCCGAAAATATTCATCATCACAATACGGTACATTCTGATCGTTATATGCCCATGACGCAAGTACAGTCGGTTTATCATATTCTTTTTTCACAAACTGATTGACGTAATCACTTGTGATCCACCAATCGATTTGGAATCGGTCTGAAGGTAAACCTTTGTTCAAACCATCATCCATCTTTCCATAGCAATCTTCAATGTATGTATCGCATACGCCATGTAATTTCGTTAAGTTTAAATAGGCATTCCTTGTTTGTAATGGATCATACGTCCATGTCATTCTTTCATACCCAATTTTCACGGCGAGTTGTTTTTGTTGTTGTTTTAGCTCTGCCCCTATTCCAAGTTCTCGATACTCTGGGAGAATACCGAGCATATGTGAACAAAGCGAAACTTTTCCATTTTCAAATCCTGCAAAACCATAGCTAAAACCAACAATTTTATCTCCATCAAATGCACCAATTACTGTTCCTCCATGCTTTACAGCTGTAAGTGTTTGATGTGTCGGGATGGGAGATGTACCCCAAACGGCATGTTCTAGTTGTTGTACAAGTTCCATTTCCTCATTTGTTGTTAATACTTTATACGTAATCATTTTGGTGTCACTTCTTCCTTTGCGTATATAACTGCATTCAATACAGTTCGTGTTAAAATTTCGACCCCTGTAATTAGTGCATCTCTATTAAATGTCATGTTCGGGTGATGTAAACCTGGTTGTAAACCGCAACCTAGCCCAAGCATAGTTGCTTTAATATTCGGACATTTTAAGGTGTAAAAGTGGAAATCCTCACCGCCTGTTGTTACTACGGGGGGTTTCGTATTAGCTTCACCAACCGTTTCAACTATCGCTTTATGCATTAGTTGCATAGCTTCCTTATCTACTTCTGCGGCTGCTATATTAGCGTCAATCTGATAGTCAATTTTAATATCATATTGTTTTTCGACTCCAGCAATTGCATGTTCAAATTCCTTCATCAATGCAGTTATACCATCGTTTTTTTGAGAGCGTGCATCGATTGAAAATTCCGCTTTTCCAGGAATAATATTTGCTGCTGAACCTGCGTGGAATTTTGTCAATTTAATAGATGATGGAATCATCGGATTGATGTGAATACTTTGCAAAGCATTTACTAAAGAAGCACCAATCTCAATGGCATTTTTGCCAAGATGAGGTCGTGCACCATGTGCTTCTCTACCGTAAATCGTACCTGTTATTAATCTTGCAGCACCATGGTAGATTGCTGGACTAAATGTGCCATCTTGTAATTCCTCAATCGGTCTGACATGAACACCAAATAAGAAATCGACATCATCAACCAAACCTTTGTCGATAAAATGTAGCGCACCTTGTCCTTTTTCCTCTGCGGGTTGGAATAAGACGCGGATTGTTCCATTTTCTGGGGTGTGTAATTTTTGAAGCAATAACAATGTCCCAATCGCCATGGTCATATGTCCATCGTGTCCGCATGAATGATTTGCTTGAAAGACTCCATCTACTTCTTGCCAAAGGGCATCAATATCTGTTCTAAGTCCGATAACTGGTTTACCATGCCCGATTTCAACGTATAAACCAGTTGATCCTTCTATTAAATGTGGTGCAAAACCATATGACTCTAATAGTTGTTTAATATAATTCGTTGTATTTTGTTCTTTCCAACTTATTTCTGGATGGCTATGTAGATATGTAAAGACATCTTTTAGTGTTGGAGTTATTTCCTCTAGTAATTGTTTCATTTAAAATCATCTCCATCTAAAAATAAAAAGCTACTATCAACACTATCATATTGCGCTTTATACATCTCATATTGCTCTGGCGCTTGAATCGTCATGCCTGAAACTAATGTATTCAAAAAAGAAATGACGATTGGCATGATATCAATTGTTGACGTTTCTGCTGACCCGAGAGGAAAATAGTAATCAGCATACTGATATAGTGGTGCTGTCATCGCATCAGATATCCCAATAATAGTAACTCCCTTTTGCTTGATCATCCGTGTTAAATCGATTGTCTCTTTGTAGTATCGATGAAAAGATAAAACAATCAATACCTCGCCTTTCTTCATATGGCTGAGTAGTTGGATAATATCTTGTGACTGTGGTTCAATCATATGAATATCAGGTCGCAAAAGATTTAATGTAAACCCTAACCATTGCGCAGCTGCAAAAGATGAACGAAGTCCTAATACATAAATCTTTTTTGCATTATGTAAAGATTGACAACTCTCTTGAAAAGAATCTTTACTGATCAATTCAGACACTTCTTGTATTTTCATCGCATCATTTTGCATAACTTTTTCATGAAAGCTACCATTTGCTTCAATTTTGTTTTTTGTTGCTAAGTATGTACCTAGTGAACTTTTACTCTTCATAAATGTACTTCGAATAATAGATTGCAATTCACTATAGCCTGACAACTTAATTGCATAGCAAAAGCGAATAACAGTTGTTTCACTAACCCCAACAGCTTCACCAATTTCTTGAGCTGATTTTAAAGCGACATCATGAGGTGTTTCCAGAATGTAACTTGCTACTTTTTTCTGTCCTTTTGACAGCTGTTCAAAATGTTCTTGTATCAATTTTTGATACATATTTATAACCTCCAAAATGAAGTTTATACTTTATTTTTATATATTCTTGAAGTTTTGACTTCAATTTGTTGTATATAACAATAGCACTTTTAATTTTTAAATTCAATAACTTTTCTGAAAATTATATTCATTTAAGTTTATTTGAGATTAATTGTTCAATCCTATTAAAAAAAATGAACCAAAAGTATAAAAAAAAATACCCTAAAGGTCTTCAAAGTAACCTTTAGGATATGTATTCTTCAATAACCCGCCATTCTTCAACTTTCTCATCAAACGTTTTAATGTTTTTGCCGGGAATTGGACTCGTTGAAGGCATTTTTGCATAGTCAACTTGTTTTAGAAGTTCGAGTCCCATATATTTCTTGAAGACTGAATAGGATTTACCACCATTAAATAGTAAGATTCGAATATTCGGGTATTTCAAGAATAGATTCTTAAAGTCATTTGGGATGACATTTCGAATACTAGCATCTGAGCTACCTTCTCTTTCACAAGATTGAATGGTATCCCAAAGACCGATATGGTGTTTTTTTAAAAGTTTTATTCGTTCATCATAATCTGATGGAATTTCACAATTTAGGATTTTCCCTATAATGGGCCAAAAGTGATTTCGCGGATTCCCGTAATATTGTTGTTTTTGCAGCGATAATTGACTTGGCATGGAACCTAATATTAAAACTTTTGTAGATTCATCAATGACAGGTGGTAAAACATTTTGGATATTCATATTCCCTTTTCCCTCTTTTAAATATGATACTTCTCCATTATACCCTCGCTGCTCCATACCACTCACTCAAAATAGTCTAGGTGAGATAAATTATATAGATCAATGACCGATAGCAAATAGACGATTTTTCATGCCAAATATAGCCTTTATCAATAAATATCCAAGTATCCCGCCCAATATGTTGAATAATAAGGTCTTTATAAGCATGTTATTATTTAAAGCCAAGACTAATCCAAACGATTCAAAAGCAAAACGAAGAATTTCGATTGCAATACAGCTTAGAATAACAGTAGGTACAACTTGCTTTAAGCCATTTAACTTGAACAGAATTGAAAGATAAATACCTAAAGGAATAAATAAAAGTAAATTATAAAAAATAGCAGAAGGAACATTCATTGTTGTCTTCTTATATATAAAATAATACTCGTCAAACAATCCATCTGGAACAGTAACGCGAAAATTATATGGTTGGGTTAGTATCGGGAGTGTGATTCCTCCAAATTTTATTTGAATCAAGCTCAATACATAAAATAAAAAACTATAGAATATTATTCGTTTCGTATTAGTCATCTTCGGTTTCCTAAAGAAATCCAAAAATATATCTATAAATATATAAAGTAGTAATAATATAAATCCCCAAGGAACAATATTGTATAGAATATGTAGAGACATCTACTATTTCCTCCATATTTTTAATTAGTAGTTTGTAAACCTTATGCTGCTAAATAATGTTTCGAAAGCACTAACACTCATTACTTTATACTGTTATCAACCTCAATTTGTGGATTTTTACTTTTTAGAAAAGATACGAATTTTTGTTTATCCTTAGGAGAAACAAGTGCCATTCCGAATTCAGAGCTATAAATGATTTCAAGCCTATCCATCGAAAGTGCGGAAGATGCTAACGGATTTTTTGTTTTTGTTATTTTTTTAATATCTTTTATTGGCACTTTCTTTTTTATAGGACCATTTCGGATGATTAGTAATTCGCTATTTACGGTGTACCCTGTAGTAAACCAACTCCAAGCTAACAGGATTGCTAAAGGAATCGTGAAAAAAAGTGCTTCATAGTCTCTTCCTATAAAGATTGGAGAGAAACATGCAATTATACAACCCCAATTGATAGGATATATCCATAAATCTTTTTTTGATGGGAAATACATTAAGGCCCTCCTTTTTTCTAATAATTGTAAGTTAATTATAAACTACAATTTATATGGATTGGTAATAACTACTTCCTATAAGAATACGCCTTGAGATCCGATACATGATAAGCTAAATTCCACTTTATCGATACGTTCTTTTATGGTGTCATTTAAATGAGAGGGATTTGTTCTTAAATGGAATCTTTATATGCTTGTTTTGCTTTTCCTAAACGATTTACTTCAGGCTCTTTTGTTTCTAAATCTTTTGCAAATTGCTTTTCTAAAAAGGCACGCTGTTCTTCATATCTTTGTTTGTTAATGGTTGCAAGTAATTCTTCTGAACGCATTAAGCCACCTTTATTGTTAATTAGTCCAATTTCATAGCAGCGTTGTAAAATATCTAAATGCTGCATCGCATCTTGAACATTGATTCTTTTACCATTAACCGTTGTATATTTGAAAAAGGTTAACCAATTTTTTGATTGAATTTGTTGTTGTGCTTCACCTGGACTTAGAGCATTTTGTGGATTTACCATAGTTCCTTTTTCTGCTAAATAGCAAAAATCAAAAAAGTTCATTGAATATCCAGTTGAATACCCTGTAGTAGCCTCTATTCCTGCCATTTCGTCAAAAATGATCTTTAACGGCCCTTGTTCTTGATTGATTTGGCTCCAACGTTTCACATCTTCTTCAGAAAATTGATTTGCTAATAATGAATGTCCTACATTTATTCCAAATACTTTTGTATGGCCATATTCATCGTATTCTATTTGCTCTGCTTCAATCGACTCTGTATTTTTCAAAGCATCTAATTCTAGAACTTGTCGATTTACTTTTGATTTCACACTTCCTAACAAACTTAGTTGCGATCTTCCAACTTGTCCTATCATATATAACCCCACCTTTAATTGTTTATAAAATTTAGTATGTATTAATCATTGCCCTTATTGCCTACCTAAAAATTCAAACTTTAAAAAGCCTTCAAGTCCTAAATAAACTAAATACTTGATTATTTCCATATAGTATATGAATGTTTATTGAAATACGAGTGGTGCAAATGCTTATTTCAAGGCCTCAAAAATCGAATAATATTTTGGTTAATTGTTCTAGGGGCATTGTATAGAAAATGGAAAGGTAGCTAATTGCCACCTTTATTAATTTTATTCACCCAAAATAACTAACTTGTAACTCTATTTACAATACCACCTACTATTGTTCCTACGAGAATAGAGGCTCCAATAAATCCATAACCCATACCACTCCAACCTCCTACAAACAAGCTACTAATTACAATACCTATGCTTATTATCAGTAGCGCATAAAAACCAATCCTAAGGTACTTATCTTTCTTCTCTGGAATTGATTTTTTTAACAATATTGATGCAACAACCAAAAGCACAGTTACTCCTATCGCAATATAAATAAAAATTCCGAAGCCTTCCATTTTACACATCTCCCCTGCCATATTCATAGCTTCTATCTATAGTTATATCTTTCAAAAAACAAAAATGTGTAAGAAAATGGATTATTTTTTTCCTTTTTTAAATATTATATCTTCAAAGATGAAGATTAAGACAGCCATTAATATTAAATAATAGAATCCTTGAGCGTTGTGTTTCATTATGACTGTATACATTCCTATTGGGCATAATAAAATAATCATGATCCAAACGATAATGGAATTACCTAAAAATTTCTTTGATAGAAAGTTCATAATTTCCCCCACTATAATTTTTCAGTTTGGTTTTGTAATATCTCACCTTATTATATCATGCAAATTGCATAACTTTCCAATTATTGTAATTAACACTTCTATTAAAAAGGCCTTTATTCTTCAGGCAATCCATTTATTTTCGTTGCAATTTTCTTAATTAGTCGCTACTTCCCTACAATTTTTTAAACTAAAAAATCCACAAACTGAATTTCAGACCAGTCTGTGGATTAGGATTAATAATTTAAATCGTTTAGAATTTTTTCGCAGTTACTTGTTTATCAGGGAAACCTAGAGCTGACACCATTGCATTATAGGCAGGAAATACGTTGTCATAGGCTTCATTTGCACCTTTGGTATCTACTGTGCTTTCAAAATCTTTGGTTACTTCCTTAAAGTAATCTCTAAAAAGATTTAGTTTTTCTTGAAAATCAACCACTTCAGGGGCATTTTCAATTTCAGGATCCATTAGTGTATATACATAGTATGAATGTAAATTAGCACAATATCTTTCATACATATCAGAACGTACCTTACCATTTTTCTTGGCAACCTTTTTTAAGTCTTTCATACTTAAAAGTACGTTTTCTCCTTGTTGTACGATCAATTCTACATTTGTATTGGTTGAATCCATTTCTATTACGACCTTTCTTGTCTGTTACAATATCATCAATATTATAATAGCACAATTGCCTAATGATGGCAGTTTCGATGAATTTGATGCAGTAAAACTTTTACTTTTTCCCTAACGAAAACCCTTCAAAGAGTGTTCCACCGAAAGGAACTAAAATCTCTTCTACTATTTTTATAACGTTTTCTTTTTCGCCAGTTCGATAAAAACCATCGAAAGCATCTATAAATCTATTGGCAAATTTCAGGTCATATCGCTTTAATGCACGAACAATCCATTTTGACGATCCGATCCATTGACGATTTGTTCGTAAGACGAATTCACTTGCTAATTCAGCTAGATGATTTGCAATGAATAATTCCTCAGCTCGATTCTTACAACCGATGAAATCGTCGAGCGTATCTGTTAAAAAATAGCGTTTGAAATTGATCGTTTCTTTTGACCATTCAGCTGGTCCTTTATTTAATAGCTTTTTCGCCTCTATTTTAATTGATTCGATGATCCCTTCATCTTTTAAAATAATGCCCTCGGCCACCATACTAGGTAAGGAAGGACGTGCTCTTTCTATATCACTATTAAAATAAGCTTTATACGACGTTAAATTATGTATAAATACATCAATAGGCCATCCAAATTGGATAAGGGATTCTCTATAAGACGCACTTATTTTGTTATCAAATATGACAATATCTAAATCTGATGTATCGGTAGCTTCCCCTCTCACTACACTTCCTGCAAGAACGGCACCTTGACATTGTGGGTAAAATTCTTCAATGAACAAACTAGCTGCTTCGACTGGTTTATATTGATGCATACATGTTACTCCCCCCTGTTCCATTCATGCTCCAAAATACTATATAACAATGAATCACGCCAACCTGTTTTAAGAAGCAAGTCTTCACGTATTCTACCTTCTTGAATCATGCCAATTTTTTGTAGTACTTTTGAAGAACCGATATTTCGTGGATCGCAGGTTGCATAGATTCGATGAAGATTTAACGTTTCAAATCCAAATTGTAACAGAAGTTTTGCGACTTCCGTAGCTATGCCCTTCCCCCAATAATCAGGATGAATGATGTAAGCAATCTCCCCTACCCTAAAATCACGAATATTCATCTCCCCAGCGCCGATCATCTTTCCATTTTCTTGTTCAATAACTGAAAAGACATACCGAGAGCGCTCTTCTTCTGTCGCGTCCAATAATACTTGTTTGACGAAATCTTGTGTCTCTTCTTCCGTATTAGGTCCCCAAGGTTGATATTGACAAACAATTGGTAGAGAAGCATATTTATGTACGTCTCGCCAATCTTTTTCGTTCATCTCTTTTAGTATTACTTTTGAATGAATTATTTCGATTGTCAAATTACATACCCCCTTAAGAAAGTTAAATTATACCTATTTTATCAGTTTAATGAATTTATACAATAGTTATTTGTGAATTTCGAAGTTTCCTAACGGTTGATTTTTTCAACTAAAATACACTGTTTCTCCATCGTCTTTACTGTACTTCTAGGATATACTGAACATAAAGGAGTTGAAGATGATGAAAGACTTACAATTTGCTAATACAATTGCTTCTTTACGAAAGACGAATGGCTTAACACAAGACGAAGTGGCTAATTTTGTAGGTGTTTCAAAAGCTGCCGTTTCAAAATGGGAAACCGGTTTAAGTTATCCTGATATATTACTACTTCCTAAACTCGCAACTTATTTTAACTTAACGATTGATGAGTTATTAGGTTATAAACCACAGATGACAAAGGAAAATATTCAAAAATTATATGTTGAACTATCTCAAGACTTTGCAACTAAATCTTTTGATGAAGTCTATTCACATATTAAAAATATAATTGATGAATACTATTCTTGTTTTCCTTTATTATTGCAAATGGCAGTATTATTGCTAAATTATCAACCGATAGCTGGTGAGTTAAAAGATGAAGTGATGCAAAAAATCATTACCCTCTGTCAACGTGTTGAAGAATATGCTGAAAATCCACGGCTTTCCTTTCAGGCTCGTTCTATCGAAGCAAGCTGCCAACTGATGATACAAAATCCTGAAAGAGTGTTGGATTTGCTTGGAAATGGCGTTGAACCTTATATCGGAAACGAAATTATCGTTGCAAATGCCTATCAGCAATTACAACAAGCTGACAAAGCTAAAGAAACACTACAAGTTAGTATGTATCAATATATTCTTGGCATTGTATCCATCGCGTCAAATTACTTGATGATGAATAGCACTCAACTCGGAAAATTCGATGAAATGGTAGAACGCACAGAAAAGGTTATTGAAGCTTTTGATTTGGGGCACTTACATTTCAATAGTACCCTTATCTTTTATCTAACATCCGCACAAGGATATATGATGCAAAATCGTGAAGAAAAGGCAATCGTGATGATCAAAAAATATGTAAAAGTTGCACAATCGATTGAGTTCCCTATTACACTACATGGTGATGAATTTTTTGACTTAATCGATGGTTGGGTAGATCGTGAATTTGACTTAGGTTCAAATGCTCCGCGAGATGAACAATCGATTAAACATAGCCTCATTTCGACCATTCAAGATAATCCTGTATTCAAGCCATTACTGCAAAAACAGGAAGTACGTTTAATGCTTACAAATTTACAACACACGTTAGGATGTGATTAATATGTCAATTCAAGAAGCACTACCGTTGATCATCCCAATCGCTATTTTAGAGTGGACACTTGCGATTGTTGCATTGGTACATGTTTTAAAACACCCACACTATCGCTTTGGCAATAAACCTATGTGGATTGTCATCGTTCTTTTCATTCAGATTATTGGACCAATCGTATACTTCTTATTTGGAAGAGGGAGAGATGAATGACTATTTTAACTTTAGATCATGTAACCAAATCATTCGGCTCCAATTTGGTCATTGACGACATTAGCTTCCAATTAGAAGAAGGGAAAATATTTGGTTTACTTGGTCAAAATGGCGCCGGAAAAACAACTTTGATGAAAATGATATTAGGGCTGCTGCCAATAACTAAAGGCAAGATTCTACTATTTGATGAAGAGGTCAAATATGGCTATTCCCCTACCAATCGTCATATCGGTTATTTACCAGATGTCCCTTCCTACTATTCTTATATGACCGCTTATGAATATTTAATATTATGTGGAGAGATTACAGGAATCCCGAAAAAGACGTTAAAAGAACGCGCGGAAAAATATTTAAAACTAGTTGGATTAGAAAAAAACAAAAAGAAGATCCAACAATTTTCACGCGGTATGAAACAACGACTTGGCATTGCACAAGCGCTCATTCACCAACCAAAATTACTTATTTGCGATGAACCGACTTCAGCACTTGACCCTATCGGTCGGAAAGAAATATTGGATATTTTGAAATCGATTAAAAAAGAGACAACCGTCATTTTATCTACACATATTTTGCATGATGCTGAGCAAATCTGCGATGAGGTGGCCATGTTACATAACGGTAAATTTGTTGTGACAGGGACCCTTTCAGAAATTATGAAAACGCACAGTAAACAACAGATACGAGTTGTATTTGATGACGAAAAACAAGCACAAAATTTTGTCGAGAAATCTGAAATGATTGAAAACGTAAGGATTCAATCAAATATATTATTAATAGAAGCAACTAATATTAAAGATATGCAGAAACAAATTTTCACCCAATGCACAACGCTTCATCTATTCCCATCCTCTATCGAAATAGTCCATCCTTCGTTAGATGAAATTTTCTTGGAGGTGAGTAGATAAGATGCATACTTTTATAGCATTATTTAAAAAAGAAACAATGGAATTTAATCGTACTTATAAATTTTTAATCGTTATCTCTGTTTTTATGATATTTGCCATTATGAGTCCTTTAACTGCTAAATTCATGCCAGAAATTTTGTCGCAATTTCTTCCGAAAGAAGTAGCTGATAGCTTTCCTGCCCCTTCAGCTCTCGATTCATGGGCACAGTTTTTCAAAAACTTTTCGCAAATCGGTCTTTTTGTGGTTACTTTACTATTTGCCGGAACCATTATTCATGAAAGAAGTGAAGGCACCCTAATCATTTTACTAACAAAAGGTTTGCGACGAAGTACAGTTGTTTTAGTAAAAACAATCTTCTCGATGTTAGTTTGGACCGTTATGTATTGGGCTGCTTTTGGCGTGACCTATTTCTATACTTGGTATTATTGGAAAGATGAGAATGTAGCCCATTTAGGTTTTGCTGTAGGAAATTTATGGCTATTTGGTCTTTTACTCATTGCGGTTATCTTATTTGGAAACGTATTGTTCAAATCGATTTATGGTAACCTCCTTTTGACCGCGCTATTTGTAGGGGTCTGGTTTATCGTTTCCATCTTCCCTAAGGCAGAAGACTTCAACCTATTAAGATTAGCTACAGATGGAAATAATATTTTAAAAGGGCTATATGATGCCGATGATTTTAATTGGATCTATGTTATTTCGATTGGCTTAATCGTAGTGTTGCAAGTTCTGACGATTCGAATCTTTAATAAAAAATCGCTAATTTAATATACCCTTAGTTGCTGGTTTTTCTCTTTAAAGTATATAGACTGGCGAGGTTTATAATTCTAATAATAAAAAAGAATCTCTTTCATAGTGAAATGAAGGAGATTCTTTTTTGTATTTTAATATGAAGTTGAATTTTTATTTTAAAAGGAAATTGTTCTATTTATGTTGAAATATATTTTAAAATGGGGGTGTTGATTTGAAAAAGGTTTTGTACGTGGGGATGTTACTCGGAGTGATCCTTTTAACAGGATGTAGTTTCAAACAAGAACAGGTGAAAGATGACATAAAGAAAGAGAAAAATACTGAACACATCGTAGAAGTTGAAACTTTGCCCGATTCCTTTAAGAAAGAGGTTGAACCAGTAGCCCCTTTAAAATTAACCAAAGAGCAAAAGAAAGAATATTATAAACAGTACGAAGAAATTGTGCTAAAAGTAAATTCAAAGTATGACGAGGATATGGAACTTGTACCATTTAATGATTTTAAACAAGATGAATGGGTAGCTCCAGAGGAATTTGAAAACATTGTAACAGATATGGCGACTATGGAATTCACCTCTAAAAATTATGGTGGCGACTCTGTTGACGATGAATAAGTCTCTTCAATGTTAAAAAAGCTCAGAATAATTCTGAGCTTTTTTATTTGCTGTTTATATAGTACATTTTAGGATTCAATCCACGTGTTTCAAGGTTTAATCCACGCATTTTGGGATTCTATCCACGTACTTCAGGGTTTAATCCACGCACTTTGGCATTCAATCCACGCAGTTTTGAATTGAATCCACGTTCCGGACATTTTAAGTCACCGTTTTAGCGAATCGACGTAGCCTAAATTACTCCTTTTATCCGCGGCATGTTTTACCAGATTTAATGTAGATACTACTCGCGTTCAATGATCTTTTTAATCCACGCAGGTTGGGATTCAATCCACGTATTTCGGCATTCAATCCACGCACTTGAGACTTCAATCCACGCAGTTTTGAATTGAATCCACGTTCCGGACAATTTAAGTCACCATTTCAAATAGTTTCTGATTTAATTCTCCCTACCCTTTTTCAAATTAACAATCATCCATACCATTTGAAAAAGGAATGGTATTATAAACGCACTCAATATTACTATGAATGCCACAAGTTTGAGTTCAAATGTTTGGGTTACACCCGCTCCATCAACAGTTCTTATCCACACCACAGCTGATCCAACTGCAAATAGAATTATCCAAATAATATTAGCGATCCACCCATTCCCCTTTATAAGAATTGTCATAAGCTATATTATTTTTAATATTTCATACTTGTTAATAACGAATCATCTATTTCTCCAATAAGTGTAAGGTCCATTACTTTTTAAAACGGCATTTTTGGGTACTTGTTTGATTACAAGAATAAGATTGAGTAGATCTACCGATGATCCTAACGCGTTTAGTATGATTAAAAATTTTAATGTAGTAGTTAATAGTCCGAATACGCTTAAAACTAACGGTAAGATTAGCGAAATGATCACGAAAGGAGCAATTGTAATGATGATATATCTTGATTTCGAAATTTCTTCTTCTGTAAATACAAATCCCCCAAACACCGTTAATCCTGCATATGTTCTTTCTGATTTGATAAAATTCGGTATGAAGATTAAGTGAATCAATTCATGCATCACTAACAGTAAAACTAACCAAAGAATATCACTAAAATAAATTGTAAATGCAAATCCATTCGTCTTTATCCCAAATTCACTTAATGAAATGCTTGAAACGATGTTTAATACAAAAATAGAGATAATTGCTGCAATAATCATTAAAGGAATTGATAACAAAATTGCACTTGCTACATTTTTAGGCTCTTTCATTGGAATCCAGTTATCTTCTATTAAATTCAAATGTAGCTTAGGATTACTCTTTGGTAATTTCATAATGAGCTTCATCCAATCTACCCTCTCTATTAAAATTCCATATTAATACAATATTAACATTTTACTATGCATGAGTATACCACTTTTCTGTTATCTCCCCTTCTGCGCAAATACTGTTCAGATTTAGTAGAAATAAACATCCTTCATAAAGAAGTAATCCGCTCCATTTTGGAAATAAAAGCTTTCCATTTGGAAATAAAATTAGGACTCTATAACCTTCAAATCAAACTGAATTTTGCTCACTTCATCCGATAATTAAAAAAATCCATGTTCGAAAGCTAAAGCTTAATGGAAATGGATTTTTCTATTAGAATTTAATTTTGAAAATGTAATCAGTGGTACTTCATTTATATCATACTAAATTATTTGAATTTAATTTCGTCTGTCTTAATTTCATCATTTATTTTATAAGTTAAAATTAAAGAATACTCATTCCCTTTTTTTAGACTGTCACCTAAGGGGAATTCTACATAAATAGGGTCTTTTTCATTCTTATAATTCTCTTCACTGAACCCGGCTTTAACATCCTCATTTGTATAAGTAATTATTTTTTTCTCTGTTTTAGCATTCTTTATATAAAAAGAATCTATTTCCATCTTATCTTTTTCATCTTTTTGAGATAAAACCCCCTCCAATTCTTCAGAAACATTTTTATCTTTCAACACTTTATAATCCCAATTAGGATTATTATTTATAGCTTTCATTTTAGGTGTATTAGTATAAATCACAAAACCTACAACAATAACACTTACCAAAATAAGAGATACTAATAACTTTTTATTTTTCATTTTAATTCTACCTCTTCGCAAATTTAATAACTTTAAACTTTATATATATACTTTGCTACTCTCTTATTTTTTTCATGTTTTGCAAATTAAAAATCGCCTTCTTCTAGTTTTTTATTTAGTAATACATAATCATTTTTCTTAAAGGTAATTGCAACTCTATCTAATCTATTTCCGCCTGGATACAAATATAATTGTTGATTGAATTTTATGCCTAATGGTACGACTGTTTGAAGAACAAGATTTAAAATTTTAAAACTTTCTAAATCAACTCCTTCTTTCAAATGATTTTTAACGTGAATAATGACTACATCTTCAACATTCTCAAATCTAACTTTTCGAGAAGAAATATCATTACTCTTACAAAGTCTTTTCAATAAATTTTGATAATGATCAGTAGTTGATATTTTGATAAAAATCGCCTCTCATTCTTTTTTCCATCTTAATTTCTTTATATCTAAATCTAATCGTGATTTAGTATGACCTGACAGTTTCAATGTTGAAGTTGTCTTTTTATAAACAAACATAGCATATGATTAATATTTTAAAACAAAAAATAGATAATTGGAATTATTTTCAATAATTTTTCATCCTAAAACCGAAACGATTATCCTTTGTGGTAGACATGATGTTCAATGTCCCATTAACTTTTCCATAGAGATGAATGCTTTAATACCTAACTCAAGTTTATATATTTTTGAAAAAAGCAATCATTACCCCTTCTTAGAGGAAGAAACCCGATTTAAAAAAATCATTAATACCGAGCTAAGTAAGTAAAAATCAGATATTGAGTGATTATTTAAAAATCCTCCAATAATTGTTATCAAATCAATTCATTTTTGAGGTGAATCATGTATAATTATACGTAGTATATCGAAATGAGGCGAAGACAACATGCATAGTTTAGCAAAAGAATTAAACGAAACTATACAAAGAGAAAATCCTTACGTATATGAAATGCTTTCTGGATTAGCTAAAGAATTGTATTTCCCAAAGGAAGGAATTTTAAGTCAATCAGCAGAAGCTGGTAAAAAGGCAACAAAATATAATGCAACAATTGGTACTGCATTAGAAAATGGCAAACCTATGCATTTAAAAGTGATTCAAGATACTTTATCTGCATATGATCCAAAAGATCTTTACCTATATGCTCCACCAGCTGGTAAACCACAATTACGTAAAGAATGGCGTAAAAAAATGCTTGCCGAAAGTCCATCACTAGAAGGTAAAACATTTAGTACACCAATTGTTACGAATGCGTTAACTCATGGTTTAAGTATCGCTGCTGATTTGTTTGCAGATGAAGGGGATGCATTAATCCTTCCTGATAAAAACTGGGAAAATTATGATATGGTATTTGATATTCGTCGTCATGCACATACTGTCACTTATCCACTTTACAATGAAGAAAATAAATTCAACGCAGAAGCTCTTTATGAAGCGATTCTTAGTCAAAAAGACAAAGGCAAAGCGATTGTTTTGTTAAACTTCCCGAACAACCCTACTGGTTACACACCAGGTGCTGAAGAAGGCGCTGCAATTGTAAAAGCGATCACAGATGCTGCTGATGCTGGGATCAATGTTGTTGCGATTACAGATGATGCGTACTACTCATTATTCTTTGAAGATTCGTTACATGAATCATTATTTGGCGCTCTAAGCAACGCACATGAACGTGTACTTGCTGTCAAAATTGATGGTGCGACAAAAGAAGAATATATTTGGGGATTCCGTGTTGGCTTCATCACTTATGGTAGTACAAGCGAAGCGCTTCTAGCAGCTTTAGAAGAAAAAACAAAAGGAATCATTCGTGCTACAATCTCAAGTGGTCCACACCCATCACAAACTTTCGTATTACATGCACTTCAAAGTCCTGAATTTAAAGAACAAAAACTAGAAAAATTCAACATCATGAAAGGTCGCGCAAACAAAGTAAAAGAAGTTCTTGATAGCGGCAAATTTGATGATGCTTGGGATTACTACCCATTCAATTCAGGTTACTTTATGTGCTTAAAACTAAAAACAGTTGACGCAGACAAACTACGTCTTCACCTTTTAGACGAATACGGCGTTGGTACAATTGCTTTAAGTGGTACTGATTTACGTGTAGCTTTCTCTTGTATCGAAGAAGAAGGCATCGAAGAACTATTCGAACTAATCTATAAAGGCGTTAAAGATATAGAAGCATAATGGCTCATAGTAAAAAGTTGGTTAGCAAATGCTAATCAGCTTTTTTCTTTGTAATGTCCCAACGAACATAGAAACTCCCTGAAACATCATCTCCAGTTACGACAGCTCGATAAATGCCCGACTTCTTAACTTTGAACTTAAATTGATCTTTAGCGATTCTTTGCATGCCCACATAACGATTATTTTCATCTTTTATACGGAAGCCATGTCCCCCACCGTTTTCGGCATGAAATTGTTGCGTGATTTTTATCGTTTCACCTTTCTTTGCCTCAATCGGAATTTCGTATTTCCCGTTAAAATATGTAAACGATGCGGCATATGAATTTTCATGTTGAATACTTTCCCAATTCTTTTTAACCGTATAATCTTTAGACATGATGATGCATAAACCAATAGGAATAAGGAATGCAAATATGTATGTAAAAATCTTTGAGTAGTTTACAATAACTGTTCCTAGGAAAAAGATGAGTGCACAAACCGCTCCGACAATACCTGCCAAATTAGCATAAGCTAAATCCACATTAAATAGTTTCCCAGAAATTATATTCAATATAAATCCTAAGATAAGAAAAATGCCAAATCCAGCAATTATATACAATCCCATTTTAGTTTTTATTTTTGTTACTGCATATTTCTTGATCAACCAATCAATCAAAATGGAAGCCAAAATACCATAGCCATAAGCAAAAAACCACAGCATTTTATTTGAAATCCCTTCAACAGTTTGATACATTTTCATATCTGAACCAAAGAATGCAAATAGGAAAAAGAAAAAGATTAAAAAGCCCGCCGCTGCTAATTTGCGGATGATGTAAGAAAAAATTTGTTTACTTTTGATTATTCTAGGCCAACTCCTTTTTATTGTGTCGTGACATCCTTTAATCTCTTAAAATAAGTATATAAAATAAACAAGCAATCAAATATATATCTATCGCTGGTTTAATAACTTTTACTGTATAAGTTTTGGGAAGAATCATTTCTTCAAAGGTTGCTTCAGCAATTGTTTGGTCCGAACTATTTAGTATATACATTGTTCGTTCACCAAAATCTTTCTTTATTTTAAATGGTTCATTATTAATATAAATTTCATACCTTGGATGTGTATTAATCTTTGTTTTATCTAGTAATTTTAAAGTGCCGTAGTGTTTTGTTTTTACGTTCCAATTTTGTCGTGTGAATTTCACATAATCTTTTCGTTCAACTTTTTCTATTGCCTCAGCTATTACATTTTTTGATAGGTCTAATACCCTTATATTTAAGAACATACCTGTAAAAATATAGTCTAAAATATGACTGACTTTTCCTGTATAAAATCTTTGCATATACCCGATTGTTTCATTATTCTCATTTAGGATAGGAAAATCTTTTGTAGATCTTTTCAAAACAGGACTTACAAACTGAATTTGAGACATAAATCTAAAATCCTCCATTTTTAATTTGCAAATAACTACAAAATCCACGTATAATAAAGGAAAAAGTAACATACAGTTGAAAAAAAGACCGCCGATGTTTAGTATCAAACGGTCAAATGATAGTTGGTTCCCTAAAGGGGATTGGCTGTAAAGGATCAGATAACCCAACCCGCAGAGCGCTCAACTCAAGGATGGGTTATTTTTTATGATTAAATGACAGAATTGTAATGACTAACGTTGCAAATGCAATCGCAAACATTAATGATTCAAAAACTGTCAAGGCATCACCCCCTCGGTCCCACAATTTGTGGGTAATGTAGACGATGTCGTAACATACGATGTCTGCAAACCATTGACGGAGTGAGCCAACCACCCTTGAGTACCAACTATCAAATCTATTATAACAAGTATCCTCTCTAAATTCATTTAATTTCCATATATAGAAAAACTAGATTGAACCACTTTTAAATCTATACCCTTGGATAATTAGTCTATTTAAAGTAAACTTCACTTTCTTTATCAACTTTCTCAAAGAAAAAGACACTATCCTTACTACTGGAAAGTGCCTTTTAATAGATTAACGATTATTTCTTTTTTTGATATTAAATCCTATATAGAGAATCAAAAACCATATAGGTGCTACAATCAATGCTATTCGCATGTCCTTTATAAAACCCATTAAGACAATGACAAAGGCTAAAAATGCTAATGCTAAATAGCTTGAAACTGGATATAATGGCATTTTAAATGCGAGTTTCCCTATTTCTGCTTTTGACTTTGATTTTCTGAACTTTAAATGTGTAAGCAGAATAATTGTCCAGCTAGTAATAACTGCAACTGTGGCAACAGCTGAAATATACATAAATACTTTTTCAGGGACAATATAATTCAAAAATACTGCGACTAATAAAAATAAAGAAGAAAACAGAATTCCACGTCTTGGACTGCCATTCTTGCTGAGCTTTCCAAAAAATTTAGGACCGTTATTTTGCAATGATAAATTGTAAAGCATTCTTCCAGATGCAAATAACCCGCTATTAAAAGCTGATAACGCTGCTGTAATAACAACGAAGTTAATCAAATTCGCAGCGCCAGGAATTCCAACTTTGTCAAAAATCAATACAAAAGGACTACCATTCGTGCCTATCTTATCCCAAGGATATAAAATCATCATAATTCCTAATGCACCGATATAAAAAATTAATATCCTCCAGATGACATTGTTGATGGCTTTAGGAATTGAGCGTTGAGGATTTTTTGCTTCCCCTGCGGTAATCCCAACTAGTTCTACTCCGCCAAATGAAAACATCACAAGAACAAATGACATGATCATACCGTTGATACCATTCGGTAGTAATCCCCCATGAGACCAAAGATTATCAATTCCGATTGGCTGTCCGCCGTTCCCGATTCCAAAAAAGATAATTCCTAACCCAAAGAGAATCATTCCGATAATGGCTACAACTTTAATCAGTGCAAACCAGAATTCAAACTCTCCATATGCTTTTACATTAGCAAGGTTGACCATTGTAAAGACGATCAGTACTACAAGTGCTACCAACCAATTTGGAGTATCCGGGAACCAGTAGTTCACATAAACACCTACTACCGATATTTCCGCCATACCAACAACAACCCACATAAACCAATAAGTCCAACCAGTTAAATAACCAGCAAAGGTCCCTAAATAGCGATTTGCATATGAACTAAAAGAGCCTGAAACTGGTTCATCCACAGCCATTTCCCCAAGTGCTCTCATAATAGTGAAAATAACTAAACCTCCAACTAAATATGAGAGTAAAATAGATGGTCCTCCCATTTGAATAGTTGCACTTGAACCATAAAACAATCCAACTCCAATAGAACCTCCGAGAGCAATTAACTGGATATGTCTATTGTCTAATCCCCGTTGAAGTTTCTTTTTTTGATGTTCTTTACTCAACATGATTCCTCCTCCTTAAAATTATTTCTAATATCGCAAGTTCTTTAAGAAACAAATTAAAAAATAAAAAAACGCCCTTTTGGATTAACCAAAAGGACGATTCAACTCGTGTTACCACCTTTAATTCATAAGCAACTCAAATTGCTTATCTCTGTAAGTACGGTCAAATGATGACGATACTTTAGCACATGATTACGGGTGCTAAGCCGGTGTAGCCTACTAAGACTCTCTTTTCAGTACACTGCTCCAAGATGAATTCACAATCTTTCAGCATGCACCTCTCATTTGCCGGTAACTCCCTGTTTGCTTACGTGATTGCTACTATTTCTTATCATAGCCTTTGTTCTTATACTTTTATCTTAAAAAGTTTTTGTTTTGCAAATATTAATTATCTTTATTTTATTCCTTTATTTAATTTTGTCAATATAATTTTTCTGCAACTATCATTTTAATATAATTTTCTTTATATATAGATGTATTTTTCTAATTTCATAATATTTATTTTTAAATCGTCGGTAGGCCTTGAATTATTTATTATTCTATTTTACTTTCGTATACTTCTTCACAGCTGGCATGATTTCTGTAGCGATTAGTTCGATATTTTTCATGATTTTATCAAATGGTACGCCCCCAAAATCGATTTGTGCCATGAAACGTTGATGGCCATATAATTCATATTGATAGAGCATTTTTTCAATAATTTGTTGTGGGCTTCCGACCATCAATGCTTGCGTGCGGTCTGGTCCTTCTTCTACTTGCCATTTTGGATAGCCAGCACCACGGATATAATACATACCTGCATTTAGATGTGGGTGCATAGCATCTACTGCATCTTGCGAATTTTCAGCCGTATAGAATAATGATGCTGTTGCAATTGGCAACTCAGATGGATCAAATCCACTTCGTGCAGCAGCTTCTCGATATGCGTCAACGGAAACTTTAAATGATTGTGCTGGACCGCCTAATGTTGTTAACATCATTGGAATACCGGCGTAACCTGCTTTTATTGCACTTTGTGGAGGTCCTCCTACTGCTCTCCAAATTGGTAAAGAACCAGTTTTTGGTTGAGGCAGAATTTCTGCATTTTTTAATGATGGACGGAATTTACCTTCCCACGTAATATGATGATCTTTGTTTAATTGTATTAATAGATTTAGTTTTTCTTCAAATAATTCTTCATAGTCATTTAAATCATATCCAAGCAAGTCATATGCTCCAACACGTGAGCCGCGGCCTGCAACAATTTCGGCTCGACCATGTGAGATTAAATCGATTGTTGAAAAGTCTTCATAAGTGCGAACTGGGTCTGCTACACTGATGACAGATGCTGAGCTTGAAATTTTAATGTTTTTTGTTGCTTGAGCAATCGCCCCTAAGATGACCGTATGTCCTTGTGATGTAAAATATTTTTGATGGCTTTCCCCTACTGCAAAGACATCGATACCTGCTTCGTCAGCTAATTTGCTAGCCTCGATGATTTCTTGAATACGTTGCTCTGCACTAATACGTTCTCCATTTAGAGGATTCATGACGTGATCTCCTAATGAATATAAACCAAATTCCATTCCTTTCGATGGATCGATACGATATTGTTCCATTCTACTCACTCCTTTTCATCAAGCGGTTCTAGTTTCGCTTCAATCATTTCACGTTCATCTTCTAAAAATGGTGGTAAATCTAGTTTTTGTCCTAACTCTTCGACTGTTGAATCTGCAGTAAATCCAGGACCATCCGTCGCTAGTTCAAATAAGATACCGTTTTTGTCACGAACATATAAGCTTTTAAAGTAAAAGCGGTCAATTACCCCAGAAGTTTGTAGACCATAATCGCTCAACTTCTCGTTCCACATTTCAAGTTCCGCTTGGTCTTCAACTCGAAGTGCTAAATGATGAATACTTCCTCGTCCATGTCTTTCCCTTGGTGCATCGAGTTCTTTTACTACAATCTCACTTGTTCGTTCCCCTTTAATTAATTGAAGTCGTACAAATGTGTCTTCTTTTTCAATGACTGTAAAGCCAAATACATCTTTTAATAAATTCACAGTTTGGTTTAAATAGCGAACGGTCATTTCGATTGTACCTAAAGCAAAAATTTGGTGCTCTGCTGGTACTGCTGAAGATGTGACTGGTTGCCATGTTTCCGGAATTCTAGCTCCATTATTATTTAATAGAACCAATCGTAAATCTTCATGGTCTTCAAAGAACAATGCATCTTGACCCATATAAGTGGTAATGTCACTATGTTTTACCTCTAGTTCTTCAAAGCGTACTTTCCAATATTGTAGGCTTTCATAACTTGGTACCAACAACCCGATTTGCGTGATTGCATTCGTACCTCGCATTGTTCGGCCAGCAACTGGCATTTCAAAAAATGTAAGATCAAGTCCAGGACTTCCGATTTCATCGCCATAAAATAAGTGATACATGGATGGTTCATCTTGATTGACCGTTTTTTTCACACGTCGTAGCCCTAGAATATTTTGATAAAAGTGATTATTCTTTTTGCCGTTTTTCGTTAGCATTGAAATATGGTGATGTCCTTTCATGTCCATCTCTCCCTCTTCAATTGATTAATCAATTGATAGTGCAAAAAAATTTACTTCGATTGTAAATTTTTTTCATGTGTGTGCTTTTGTAACTTTGTAGTTAGTTGATATAGTGTTTTTAATTCTTCTTCTGTTAATACTTCGTTGAAAAAGGAGGACTGAAATTCGACTTGTTCGGGTGTTGCGACATTTAATATGTCCTCGCCCTTTTTAGTCAATGAAATCTTTTTAATCTTCCATTCCTGTTTGCGCTCTATCAAGCCATCCTTCTCTAGTCGAGCTAACATACGAGAAATTCCACCTTGCGTAACGGTTACCTTTTCAGCAAGTTCTGATTGTGTAATCGGCTGATAAGTTTGAATTTGAATCAATACATCAAACTGTGCTGCTGTTAAATCATATCGTTTTAAAAACTCATTCGATAAATGATTACTCTCGGTCACAAAACGCGTCATTCGCAACCAAGTAAGGGATTCAAATGTATTCTTTTTCATTTTATTGTCCTCCTTTCTTTGTCGTTGATATCACTTTACTACTCAAGTGATAAAATGTCAACGTCAAAGTGTTCTTGAGATGATACTTATCTTTCATGCATATGCTATAAATTGAATCCTTTTTCTATTGATACCCGTATATCATATAAAGAAAAAGGAGGCTGTAATGAAAGCAATTAATACTTTCAATTACTATACGTTGGTGCAATTCCTACTTTAATAATATTTCTTTTAGGATTTGTGTGTTCTTTTGATTCAGTCTTCCAAATCCCTCTTTTTCATTATTACTTATTATTATTGAAGTTTTATCATTGAACCAAATGCTATATTGATAGTTCTTAGATGTATTGTCCTCCATTGTGTAATATAGAGAAACAACTAAATCCTCTCTTCTCGCCATATCAGCTTTTGTTTTTGGTTCCCAGCTCACATTTTCCAACACGTTACTTAATGAATCTATCTTTTTTTGATCTTTAATCACCATAACATCTTCATAATTATCTACTTTTTGAACATCAATTCTTGTTAATTGCTTTTCTTCTTTTTCAGAACAAGCTACAAGTATAATGCCAATAGCTAATAAAATAATCATATACATCATTTTCTTCATTTACATGCACCTCCATTGTTTTTCAGCTATATAAAAGTGTGACAAGCGAAATCATTATTCTTTCACAACAATATGTTTAGGATAATACGGGATATCTTTTATTTCTGATTTTAAAAATTCGGGATATAGTTCGACTTCATCAAGTTGCGAAATGGGGATCCATTTATAGATCAATCTTTCGCCTTCCATTCCGTAAAATGGCTTTGTATTTATCTCGTAATCATAATTAGTAGTGACTTGATAATAAAATCCGATTTCATGAAAATGTGTACCATTATATTCAAAGAAATTTTCAACTGACCATAGTAATCTTTCTATTTGAACGTTCATACCAAGCTCTTCTTGAAATTCCCTTTGCAAACCAATCTGGGATTCTTCTGAGATTTTCACTCTTCCACCTGGTAATGCCCAAAAAGTATCATCTACATTTTTATGTATTAAAACATGACCATCTTGCATCAAAACTCCAGCAACTCGATAATTGAATCTTCCTTGTTCGGTTTTAAATACGACATCCATTTCTGATTCTCCAATCTAGGTGTAAACGCTAAACTATAATGGACAGTTATCGCTAAATAAGATTGAACACT
>NZ_ML122560.1:0-60290 GCF_003844195.1 Rummeliibacillus sp. TYF005 | reverse complement strand
TTTTATGATTGACATTTCACCCCTGGGCTTAAGTGTATTATTTCTTCCTATTAAGTCAGTAGAGTATATATATTGTTTTTAATACAGATTTGTCAAACAACAAGGAACCACACTTTTGATATTATATACGGATTACACTTAAAATAAGTTCCTTATCCCAAAAAACTTATTTAAGAACATGTACTAAAAATTATATTAAGAATTTAACTGTTTTTACATCTTGCCTATACATATCACGATAATTTCCATGTTAATATACTAGTTGGAGGTTATATATATGAAGATTACACATTGGCAGTTATTCAAAGACAGCCTCATTCATCCTAAAAAGTTAGCTGCATATCGACTGCTTCCTATAGGAAAGGTCATACAATTTGTATTGTTGCTCGTACTATTCGTAACAATTGTTTCTTTTATTCAATTTCTAACAGGCGTTGGTTTAGAAACAAGCCAGATTAACGGTTTAAAGCAATTTATCAATGATATAAAATGGCTAATATATCCATTTGCCTTTTTATTATTATTCGTGATCAATTCCTTTACACTTTTTGTTCAAATTAGTATTTATGCTTTTATCGGGTTAGGGATACTGAAATTTCAGCATAAGCGCGGTGAATTCCGACATATTTGGCGAACTACTGCATTTACTGTCACATTATCAACAATCTTCACCTCACTATCTGCTTTTTTCATATCCAATAACCGCTTGGTATCAAGCCTCAGCATTGCTATTACAGCTATTTACTTGATCATTGCTTGTTCAAAATATCCAAATCAACCGAAAAAATAGGTCTGAATCTCTTTCTTTTTCATATATTAGTGGAAAAGGGAGGGATTTTTTGTGAGAGTACTAGTTTCCGCACTGATTATAATAGTCTGTGCTTATTTTATAAAAGTAGATTTAATCGAAGGAACCATTTCAAAAGCAGATTTTTATACACCTCAACAAAAATGCGAGGAGTCAGATAAAATCCAAACAATTACCGTAACCACTGCACCTGGTGATACATGGGAATCTTTATTTTCCCTATACCCAGCTGAAAATTTAACTTTTGCTGATCGACTTGAACTGGTATACAAATTCAATCCCCATTTATTAAAGCAAAGTTTTAAACCTGGAGAGGAAGTAATTTTACCGTTCCGTGCAAAAAATGCTAATTCATGTTCAAATTAAGCGGTTAATGTTTCTTTCTTGTCATTTTCTTCGAAACACTGCTAAAATAGTGATTAGTGAAGGCTTTTATAAGCCACGAAGGAGAGAGTAATTCATGAATGAAATCACGCACCGTTCGAAAACACGTAAAGTTCGTGTAGGTGATTTAACAATCGGCGGAAGCAATGAAGTAATCATCCAAAGTATGACAACAACTAAAACACATGATGTTGAAGCGACAGTAGCAGAAATTCTTCGTTTAGAAGAAGCAGGATGCCAAATTGTTCGTGTTGCTTGTCCTGATGAAAGAGCTGCAAATGCGCTAGCTGACATAAAAAAACGTATTCATATCCCACTCGTTGCGGATATTCACTTTGACTATAAACTTGCTCTAAAAGCTATTGAAGCCGGTGTGGATAAAATCCGTATCAACCCAGGGAATATCGGTCGTAAAGAAAAAGTTGAAGCTGTTGTTAATGCAGCAAAAGCGAAAGGTGTTCCAATCCGTATTGGTGTTAATGCTGGTTCACTTGAACGTAAAATTTTAGAAAAATACGGTTATCCTACTGCTGATGGTATGGTAGAAAGTGCGTTACACCACATTAAAATTTTAGAAGATCTTGATTTCCACGATATTATCGTATCTATGAAAGCATCTGATATTAATCTTGCTATTGAAGCTTATGAAAAAGCTTCTCGTGCATTTGATTATCCATTACACCTAGGAATTACTGAATCAGGTACATTATTCTCTGGTACTATTAAATCTGCTGCTGGACTTGGTGCTATTTTATCTAAAGGCATTGGTAACACATTACGTGTTTCTTTAAGTGCTGACCCTGTTGAAGAAGTAAAAGTAGCAAAAGAATTATTGAAATCATTCGGTTTAGCTTCTAACATGCCTACTTTAATCTCATGCCCTACTTGTGGTCGTATTGAAATCGATTTAATCTCAATTGCTAACGAAGTAGAAGAATATTTACAAACTATTAAAGCACCTATTAAAGTATCTGTTCTTGGTTGCGCAGTTAACGGACCAGGTGAAGCACGCGAAGCTGATATCGGTATCGCTGGTGCTCGCGGAGAAGGTTTACTTTTCCGTCATGGTAAAACTGTTCGAAAAGTACCAGAAGAAACAATGGTAGAAGAATTGAAAAAAGAAATCGATATTCTTGCTGAAGAATATTACAAAAAGCAAGAAGCTGAAAAAGCCGCAAACGCAAAACAATAGCATCTAGGGGGACATAATATTGACAAAGAAATATAGTTTTGGCATTGATATTGACGGTACTGTTACAACACCAGATTTTCTATTACCTTATATCAATGAAGCATATCAAACTAATATCACGTTAGATGATGTTAAAACTTATGACCTTACTGAAGCGTTGGCTGTTGATAAAGCCGATTTCTTCAAATGGTTTAAATCTGAAGAACTAAATATGTATAAAAACCCCCCTATTCAACTAAATGCAAAACGTATTTTAACTAATTGGTATCCAAATGTTTCTTTAAACTATATTACAGCTCGTGAAGAAAACTCCCGTGCAGTGACAGACCATTGGTTTAAAGCAAATCACCTACCTTATGATACGATTGATATCGTTGGAGCAACAGATAAGGTGATTGCTGGACGTAGACACGGCGTTCAATTGTTTATGGAAGATAAGCATGATAATGCCGTTAGAATCCATGAAGAATTAGATATACCTGTTCTATTGTTCGATGCACCATATAACCGTGAAGCAATTCCAAATGGTGTTGTTCGCATAAAAAGTTGGCTTGAAGCTGAAAATTGGGTAAAAAAAGAATTTGGAGTTTAATAGATTAAAAGTAAAAGCGAAAGATTGCTCTAGAGCAGTCTTTCGCTTTTTATTAAAAATTAATATCTAATATTTTCTTCACTTTTTCTAATTTCTCAGGCTCTTTTTTAACCGTCATATACATCATTTCTTTTTTCATCGTATCTTGGAAGAAAATTGTTCCATCTTTTAACATATAAATCTTATAGGTCAGTTTGTTCATCTCTTTCGTGTCCCCAAGGGCTATTATGTAGCTACCTTGTTTGTCTAACTGTTTTACAACTTCAGCTTGTTTTTCAGTTTTAGGAACCATCACAACTGATCTATTTACAGTTCTTATATAATCTTGAACAACTGCAGGATCTTCTACTAGCTTACTTGTTTCCTTCGTTGATATTCCTTTATCATCGACGCTTTGAATAAATAGATATTGATAAAATTCAGTTTTAGGTATAATGATTTCCCTTGTATTCGCTTTAGAATTTTCTTTCCCACAACCAACTAAACCAATTACTAAAGCAGAGACTAATAAAAACGTTTTAAACAACATTCGCATATGTAATACTCTCCTTTTCCCTACTATAACTTTCCCCGCTCATATTATACCTTGAAAATTATGAAAGAAATCAACACTCAAATAAGTTGTAACAAGATTGGCAAACAATGTTATCTTTTTTGAAAAAATTTCTTATGTTAAAAGTAACTATTTTTCTATATTTTCTTGACTTTTCTGTTTAAATTAATATGTATAATTCTATTACAATTATGAATACCATTTTGTATAATAATCAGTATACTAAAGTTTCTAAGAATCGAGGAAAGCGGTGGAGAATATGGACTTGCAGTATTTCATGAATGTCTTTACAAATTGTTTTATTTTCCTCTTTTTCATTCAATATATTGTTAGTATTTTTAAATCGAAGCACAAAGACCTATTATCAAAAATGTTGATTAATTGCTTCGTTATCTCAACTATTATTACCTTATCAATTCCTCTACTTGAAGAATGCGATATTCAATTAGGATATATTATTGAATTTCCATTTGAGGATTGAATAAGTCGCCCCTGTTTTTTAAAATTCCCAATTAAACCTTCAAAAAAATTGAGCTTGCCATCCTTCTGGATAACAAGCTCAATTACATGCGGGTAATTCCCTATATATTTCAGGCTCTATTTTTCACTTACTCTGTCTATAAATAAGAAGACTGATTTTCTAAAAAGTCAATCAACTATAGATTTTTACTAATTGTTGTTACACATTTATAGTTTTACGTGCCTGACTTGCGTGCAATTTTTTCATAGTAAATCTTGCTGCTGGCTGAGCGATTAACATTTCAACCCAAAATGCGATGAAAAAGTTTCGTGGCCAATTATATAAGAATGTTCGAATCAGATCTAAACTCATTTGCCTTGTACCAATCCATGAACCAATAATTGTCAGTAAAATAGACAAAATAGTTACGCTAAACAATATCGTAAATAATATTCTTGCATTAAATCCGTCCGTCGGCTCCGTAAACTTTTGGTTAAGTTTTGTAACAAGTGGATTTGCAACAAGTGTTACCAATAAAACGACAAAAATCCATACAAAAGGAATTACTTTTAAGGTATCAAGATACACATCTTTACTGAATCCAAATTGATATCCCATAATTATAGGTGCGATAATATTAACTGAAAGTATAGATATAATCGCTAAGAATAATATGAATTCCTTTCCATTTCTAGGTAATCTTGTTTCCTCATGCATATTGATCATCTCCATATAGTATTTCAGATGGCAGACGTATCATTGAGACATATATTTTTGGTCTGTTAAACCAATATCTCTACACACTTATTGTTAAATCATATCATTTTTTTCGAGTATATTTCAAGTACTCGAATATAAAAATGATAAATCTTTACATTAAAATTTACTAAAACAAAAACCTGTCATCCATTGCTATGACAGGTTTTTCTTTATACAATCCGGACATTTACCGTAAATTTCAAATTTGTGATTTTCTATCTCGTACTCAGGAAGTTGTTCGTGGAGCATATCCATTGGGCACAAGTGAATTTCTTTGATCTTCCCACATTCCATACAAATAAAATGGTGATGGTGATGTTCAGTTTCACATTGCATACGGAAGTGACGTTCACCTGATAGCTCGGTTTCTTCTAATATCCCCAGGTCTACAAATGTAGCTAGATTACGATAAATCGTATCATAGCTCATACCTGGGTAATCCTTTTTCATCACCACAAGCAGATCGCGGGCAGTTAAGTACTTATCATTCTCCTCGAACATCTCTAGGATTTGCTCTCGTTTATCTGTCTTTTTAAACCCGCTATCCTTTAGTATTTCCCATGCCTTTGTCAAATTCATAACCCAATTACTCCCCTCAATCCTTTGCACGAATTGCCATTACAATTTTCTTGATCATAATGACCAATAGTAAAATTAAAATAGAAGTTACTACAATTGTACCACCAGGTGCCAAATTTAGATAGAAAGCTGTTACTAATCCTATAATTACTGCCAATTCACCAAAAAGAATGGCAAAGAAAATAGTTTGTTTAAAACCCTTTGCTATTCGAATACTCGCTGCAACAGGTAATGTGATTAAAGAAGAAACAAGTAATATCCCTACTATTCGCATACTTGCCGCAATAACAAGAGCCGTTACTACCATGAATAGTAAGTGAATTGTTTTTGCAGGTAAACCACTAGCTTTTGCATAATCCTCATCAAATGAAAGGACAAATAATTCTTTATAAAAAATAAAGATAAACGCAAACACTAAAATGGCAATTCCAAGTACAATCCATAGATCTTGTCTACTAACTGCTGAAACAGAACCAAATAAATAGCTAAACAAATCCGTACTAAATCCTTGTGCCAATGAGATGAAAATAGCACTCATTCCTAGTCCAGCTGACATAATAATTGGAATCGCTAATTCTTCAAAATGTTTATATAATCTGCGCAGACGTTCGATTAAAACAGAACCCCCTACTGCAGAGACAATCCCTAAGTAAATAGGATTCAATGTTGCGAGTGCTGTAACACTTTGACTTAAGTATAAACTTCCAGCAATACCAGCTAAAGTGACATGGCTTAACGCATCTGCGATTAAGGATAAACGCCGTACAACAATAAATACACCGAGTAACGGAGCAATTACGCCAATAATAATTCCTGATAAAAAAGCATTTTGTAAAAAATCATATTGTAATATTGATTCGATCATTTTTGTTTCTCCTTATTATCATGATGAATTTTTCGAACTGCATGGCCATACCATGCGTTTAGTTGATCATCGGATAAGGAATCATAATCGTCTTTATAACCGTGGAAGTGGATAGTTTGGTTTAAACAAGCTACATGACTTATCGTATTGGATACTGTGTCCACATCATGTGTGACTAAAATCATTGTCATATGATGTCGCTTATTTAAATCGGTCAGCATATCATAGAATGACTGCACATTCTCGTGGTCAATTCCGACGGTTGGTTCATCTAATATAAGTAATTTTGGCTCTGCTACAAGCGCTCTTGCAATAAAAACACGTTGTTGTTGACCACCGGATAGTTCACCAATATTACGATTTGCAAATTGTTCAATACCAACAGCTTTCAAAGATTCTATTACTTTGGCTTGCTGATTTGGTAATCTTCTTTTAAATAGGCCGATTTTTTTAGTAAGACCGCTCGCTACTACCTCTTTAACTGTTGCAGGAAATCCAGAATTAAACGAATTAGACTTTTGAGAAACATATCCAATCCATTCTCTATGTTTAAAAGTCGAACCTGGTTCTCCAAATAATTTCACAGTACCCTTGGTAGGTTTTAATAACCCTAAAATAATTTTCAATAATGTCGATTTTCCGGAGCCATTTGGGCCAAGTAGCGCTAAAAAATCGCCTTCTCTTACGCTTAATGATATATCTCTTAAAACATTTGTATATTCATATTGAAATGAAACATCTTGTAATTCAATTAACGGCTTTTGCGCCATATACTTCTCTTCTTTCTAATTCATAATCATTACGATTTACAAATTCAAAGTATAATAGATTGCGGGCGCTTTGTAAAGAACAATATCTTGAGAGGATGACTAAATGGATTATCTTTCATTAATAAGTGAAATCAACCGTAAATCAGATAAGGAGCTTGCCGAATATGCCAAAACTTATCAGATTCCACTTTCGAAAAAAGAAATACAAAAATTACGCCCACTTCTTTCATCGTTCTCGATCTCATGGGTATTAACAGGTATTCCTGAACATGTGCTCAAAGAAATCGAGAATATTCTTGGCAAGAAGAAAACGAAAGAATTATTAGGTAAATACGGAAACTATATTTAATTGAATTTAGAAAGCGCGTCCAGCCAAAGGATGCGCCTTTTTTGTTTGTAAAGAAGGTTGAAATAAACTCATTTAGAAAGGAAATAAATAAACGCTAAATGGTAATAAATCAGTTCAAAATGCAAATAAATTTATATCAAAAAGAAATAAAAAGCCGATAAAAGGTACTAAACTGCCCTGAACAAAAATAATAAACGTCATAAAAAAGCTGATTGTTGATAAGCATCTACAATCAGCTCTTTCGTTAACTTCACTACATCATATATAGCTTTTAAATTGTTCCTTCAGTTTAAACTTTTGTATTTTGCCTGATGCGGTCATTGGATAATGATCCACGAAGTAAATATATCGAGGAATTTTATGGCGTGAAATTTTTCCATCACAAAATGATTTGATTTCTTCTTCAGTTGCAGTTTGACCATCTTTTAGGATGATCCAAGCTGCTGCCTCTTCACCGTACTTCACATCTGGAACACCTGCAACTTGTACATCCAATACTTTAGGGTGTTTGTACAAGAACTCTTCAATCTCACGCGGATAAATATTTTCACCACCGCGTATGAACATATCCTTTAATCTTCCTGTTATTCGGACATAGCCATTTTCATCCATCGTTCCAAGATCCCCTGTATGAAGCCAGTTATTTTCATCAATTGCTTCCTGTGTTGCATCTGGATTTTTATAATACCCCTTCATCACTACATAGCCTCGTGCACAAATTTCCCCCTGTACTCCTGGTGGAACTTCGTTATTGGTACCAGGTTCCATAATTTTCACTTCAACATTTGGTAAAGCTCGACCAACTGTCTCCACTTTTAAATGGATAGGATCATTGGTTCGTGTTTGCGTTAGCACAGGGGAAGTTTCAGTTTGACCATAACAGATCGTAATATCCTTCATCCCCATCCTATTCATAACGCCTTTTAGCACTTCTATTGGACATATGGATCCTGCCATTACGCCTGTACGAAGAGATGATAGATCGTAATCTTGAATATTTGGCAAATTCAATTCGTTTATGAACATCGTCGGTACTCCATGAAGTGCTGTACATTTTTCCTTCTCAACTGTACGTAAAACTTCTGCTGCGTTAAACTCTTGTACTGGTACCATTGTACCGCCAGCAGAAACAATAGCCAATGTTCCAATAACACATCCAAAACAATGGAAAAATGGTACTGGAATACAGAGTTTGTCCTCATATGTTAGTTTCATACACTCTGCAATATTAATAGCATTATTGATTAGATTAAAATGACTTAACATTACACCTTTTGGAAAACCAGTTGTACCTGACGTATATTGAATATTAATAACATCATCGTAAGATAACGAATTCTTACGTTGTATTAGTTGTTCATCGGTAATTTTCTGACCATTTGATAAAAATTCTTCATAAGTAAATGTACCAGGATACTTTTTCTCACTAATCACAACAACCGTTTTTAATAATGGTAAACGTTCGCTTACGAGCTTTCCTGGCTCACTAGTTTTTAATTCAGGGCAAATTTCATAAAGCGTATCGATAAATGAGTAATCTCTTAGCTGATCCATTAATATAATCGCACGCGAATCGGATTGCTCCAACAAATACTCTAATTCTGCCGTTCGATAATTTGTGTTTACCGTTACGAGAGGAGCGCCCATCTTACCTGACCCAAATTGTAACCCCGGCCATTGAGGTACATTTGTTGTCCAAACGGCAAAATGATCCCCCTTATCTAATCCAATAGCCATTAATGCTTTTGCTACTTCATCTGCATGTCGATTAAATTGCGAATACGTTAAACGGAAATTACGATCTGCATACACTAGTGCTTCTCTATTAGGATATAATAATGCTTTTTCCTCAACTAGTTCACCAATTGTTCGATAAACCAATTCTGCCAAATAGTTCCCTCCCACTATTTTTTTAAAACCTAATATACGAGACAATAGCAACTCTTTAAACTTCAGATGTGCCTTTGTTCATCTTCGTTAGCTTAAACACTTTTCCAGATACTATCGCATTTACAATCTCAAAAAATGAACTAGAGATGAAATTAAGATTTTTACCATTACCATTATTAACCGTATTACAAATTCTTTATATTTAAGAGTAGACAACATCTTGTAAGAATAAGTTATGATAAAAACTATTTTTTCATGTTACATTCTTTGCAACAAATTGGTTATGTTCGAAGAAAATTTAGATAGTGATATACATTACATATTTTCTTTGTATACTCTTACTTTCAATTCCACCCATTCGCCTTCATCGTCACCTCTTAAAATATGAAAGATGGGAGAATTGATCTGATAATCATTTCGAATGGCATATTGAAACAATTCATCATATGCTTTTTCAGTTTTCACTTCGAAATTGTCTCTGACTCTCGTCATCAACATCTCATCTATATAGAAATAACTTTGGAAGAATAAATCCGAGTCTTTCGGAATATCAGATTGTTCTACTGGAATATAGATATCGATAAGCATTTTTTCGTCAAAAGGTATATTATGCAATGCATAAAAAAGAGGCCCTGCTACGGTTAAATTCGCCTTCACCAATTTTACATTAAAGTCCTCCATTGCAAGTTCAAATTGACTAAAATGGATTTCATATGTATGCCAAACCACATTCTTATACATCATTGTTTCAAAATCCACAACCATCTCTCATCCTTCTTTCACTTGAGCATAAATATCCATAATGACATGATCAAATGCATCAAAACATACATGATAAAAAGGTTCTTCGATCATGAGATTATTTTCCTTCGCATAAGTTCTCAAAAGCGTATAAGCCTCTTCTAACTCGTCAATTTCTGCGCATCTCACATAAATAGCAGGCGAAATCTCCAAATACTCTAATTGTTTAAAATCTGCATCATCCCCTACCTCAACCTCAGTATTTATCCCAACATAATAAGAATATTTACCAAAAGCAGGCTCATTTTTCATCTCCTCTGCTTTAAAAGTAACAGGGCTCGTATAGTAAATATCCTTATTCACTAAATTTCTACGTAAACTTAAAGCAGGCAAATACCATTCCTCATGCGGAATAATCTCCTCAACACAAATTACATTTCGAATAACAAGTGATTCTTCACGTACAATCACGGTCAATCTCCTTTCTATTTAAAAAATTCAGAAATTAGAATATCGAATAACTCCTTATCGTCTATTCTTCTTCCTCTTCTTCTTTTTTCTTTGATTCTTAGGATTTACATATTGTAACTTTTTTTGCGGTGGTGGGTTTACAGCAAAAGATGGGTAACAGAAAATACAATAAGCAGCTATTATGAATTCACAATTTCCTATTAACATTGCTATAAAAACTATTGAAAATGCTAAAGTCATTAATAACATATTAATATCTTGAAATAGTACATTTTTTGATAGTATTGTTGTTAATACAATACATAAAAATAAAATTGATATCCAAATCATCGTATTCCGTTTACTTAGTAATTTCTTTTCTTTCTTTTTAACACCATTAATTAAAAACAATATATGAACAATTATTCCTGTGAAAATTATTAATAATAGAAAAGGGGTATAGGTACTAAATGTTCCATCGTCAATTGTAAACATAGCAATCATTATGAAGGGATCAAGAGCAGCTTTATAAGTATATAAAACCCGGCTAACACTTAATACTTTAAAATTAAAAGTACGCTTCGTTCTACAGAATAAAATTAGTAGTATTTGAAGAATCAATAGACTTACTTCACCATAAAGGATTACTTTCCATTCCTTTTGAAGTACATTTAATCCAATTGAATAAGCAACTCTATATGTTATGCCTAAAAGAACAAGAGAATAAATGAATAAACTTAAAAGATACAATCTATTTCCAGAAATCGTTAATCTTCCATGTTGAATTTCGTATTGGATATTTGAAAACTTTTTATCATTTATTTTTTTCAAACTTACACCTCATTTTCACTTAAACCAATTCAATAATTTTCCTCCATATTTTTTTACAGAATTAACCCCTTTATTAACAACATCTTTTGATTCTTCAACAATACTCTTTGAAGAGTTATTAAGTTTTTTATTTACTGCAAATGTCAATCCAAAACCCAATCCAGCTCCAACCACGGTACCTATTGGTGGAAAGAAACCTGAGCCAATTGCTGCACCCATTGCTGTTGCCCCTGCACCATAAGTAGTATCCACAACTGTACCTACAACAACCTTTTGAGTATTTCCTTTGTAAGTTTTATAATTGTCTGCAGCAACAATTCCGACACCCAACGGACCTAAACTTTTTCCTGCAACCTTCATACTTTTCCCCAGAGAATTCATCCCTTTAGTACTTTCTTTAAAACTTTCTGCTGCATTTTTGTAAGCTGTTTTTGGATTTTTCCAACTTGGTAAAGATTTGATCGTTTTTTTTGTAGACTTATAAGTTTTCCCTACAAATTCATCTCCAAAAGTGGTAGCCATTTTTATAACTTTTTGGGAAGGCGAAAGATTTATGAACTTTCTATATTTTTCTAATCCAAATAATTTATCATATTCTCGTATCATTGCGAGCTTACCACGTTCTTTTCCGTATACATCCAGGCTTTTTTTTAAGGCTTTATAATTTTCTGTAGTAAATGCTTTTGTTTTAAACTCTCCTATATGTTCCGTAAATTCTTTTGCTTTAAATTTATATAAAGTAGTTTTTGAAAGTACATTATTAAAATTCCGATATTGTTCTTTTGTTAAAGCATGTATACCTAAATTTTTTAATATTCTACGTGATGATTCATCTAACTTGTAATAAGTATATAGTTGCGCTGCAGCGGTCATCATGGTATTCGCCTTATTTATATTTTTTAATACTTTTTCAAAGCTCTTCATGCCAACCAGCATTCCTATAGCCATCGTTGCCAATTTGATATCATCAGGTTGTTGTACCTTTCCAATTTCTTTTGAGCTGACTTTAGGAAAATGATTGGATGATATGCTATTTGCAGTTAGTTGAATAATTTTCTGCGTGACTTTTTCTACGTCTTGTTTGGAATCTTTTACAATTTGTAATCCTCTTTGATCGAATCGATGGAATCTTTCGTTAACTTCTTCTATATGCTTTTCTGAGTTGTCTACATTGTCGATGAAAGGTGAAATGGCTGGTACCTGTAAGCTGATGATATCTGATACACTTGTTATAATTTGTTCACCCTCATGATGTGTATCTAACATGCCAGTTTCAATTGTTTTTACTTTTTTATCTAAATCGAGCAAATACTCTTTTGTTAGAATAGCAGCTGAATCTGCATCCACCATTTGTTGAAATATTTTAGTAATTTCGGTGTAGTTTTTCAATATTTGTCGGGCAGTTTCTTGTAAATCGATAATTGTTTGTCCGTGAACATTCTCAAAATACTGTTTCGTTGTATCAGCAGCTTCTCCCTGAAATGAATGGATTTTACTAATATTATCTGTTTTTTGTTTCAGTGTATCTAATTTAGCCGTAATTTTTTTCACACTATTATGTAAGTCTAATTGAAGATTTAGCAATTCTTCCATCGCTATCTTCATGCATTTCAACTCCTAGCATGTTATTTATTTTTTATTTGGTTCGCTAGATGCTCATCATGCTGTACCATAGAATCTCCTATCATTTGTAGCTTTTTCAAGTCTGTTTCCAAAAATTCGTTATAAAGGTTGAACACATTTTTTAAATCCTCTATAACTTTTAGTTGTTCTTCCATGCAATTTACATCAGTAATTTTGAGTTTAAAGGGTGGTATTTTAGCTCCCGCTACATTATTTTTAGCGTTTGTTATTTCCTTAACCGTTGCATCAAATACTGATTTATTGATCGATATTTCACCCACAGTCATTCACCTTTCCTTTTAATTTTCAATAGAATGATTGAGACTTGAAATACTAGACTGTAGAGAGGAAATTTCTGAATAACAAAGTTGTAACTGATTGTATAGTCTTACAATTTCCTCTTCGATGCTCTCTTCTACCTCTTGTAAATCCTTGTTATAATCCACTAAAGACTGCTCGATTCTATACTTTAAATCTTCATATTTATTTTTTGTAATCCCCTTCCAAAGCGTTGTATCTATATCTAAATTTTGAACTTTCTTTTTGTAATCGTTACTTTCATTTATGACATCAACTAGTTGTGCATTTGCAGCTTTAAGGCGCTCGATTTTACCATTTAATATGGTAATCTGTTGCCTTTTTTGAGCTATTTGTCTCTGCAAAACAGATCTCCTACTAATTAGTCCAGCTTTATCCAAACTCACACCTACCTTCAATATTGCCATATGTACTATTTTCCAACATTTACACTTCATGAATCAATAGTTTTCCAAATAATATAACTTTAGTCCTTATTTTACCAATTAAATATTCCTATCTAAATTTTTTGTATATGTAAATTTCCTTATGTATTTTTATTTTTTAATATGTTATTTAATTTCTCACTGTGCTATAAGTAGCGATGTAAAAATATGCATTAAAAAACACCTGTTCTTTTATTGAAAGAAACAAGTGCAATGAGTGGTATTTATTTTCAAGATAATTTTAGTTTTAGGATAATTTCTTCTATTAAAGAGCTTAATGGATTTAAAATTTGAGTATGTAAATTTCCACCTGCTTCTACCATTGACAACTGAGCAATTGCCAAGTGATTAGAATGGTCTTTTGTCATCTCCGAAAGTTTATTGTAAACAATTTCATTATGCAATTTTGTATTTCCATCCATTAAATAGTCAAATGCATTTGGTATTATTTCAATGAGGTAACTATTTTGTCTATTTTGCTTACATAAATATTCGTTAAGTCTGTTAGTTGTTCCTTTTACAGTTTCAGGATTAGTAAAGATCAACTTTTTAGGAGCCGGTAATTGTGCAAAAGCTTTAAAAAATGGTTCATCAATGTTTATAATCGGTACACTTACTGTACTTGTATCATCTAATAATGCACTATAATTGGTACATGTAATTACTATCGCATCAATACCTACTTTTGACATCCAATGGAGTTGTTCTAAAACCTTTTTCTTTGCTTCTTCAGCAGTGAAAGTAGGATCATTTGTTATACGTAATAGTAAACCAGGATCTACAAAATGATGTAATGTAATTGGATATTGCTCTAACGCTTTTTCAAGATAGCGAGTGTTCGAGTAATGTGCATGTAAGCATCCTATTGTTTTCATTTTTCACCTCATCATCCCTTTTTATCAATATCCATCATGAAATCTTCAATTTGTTGAAAATGATGTAAGTCATGATCCATTAACCCTTTGAAATAATCACTTAATGTTAAATGACTTTTACCGATTGAAAAAGTTTGATCAAATACTTCATGGGATAATTCATTAATGAAAGTTAATAGTCTTTGTCTTTCTTCGATAAATTCGTGAATCACCTCTCCTTTCAACTTTTCTTTGCTCATTGAAGCCGCTGTAGCATTCGCTTCATGGACTTTTGGAGTAACTACCTTTTCCGTTCCCAACAGGAATGAAGGCAGTCTTTTTTCAATAAGAAATTGATCCCAAAAGATTAAGTGACCTATAATTTCACAAGTCGCCCACTTTCCTATAGCAAGTGGCATTAGCCATTGCTCATTATTTAAAACTTCTAGATTACCTACAAATTGAATGGACTTTTTATAATGATCAACAATTCTTTCTTTCGGTTTGATATTATTCGTCTCCTTCTACAATGTTTTTTGACAATCTATTCAAACAAAGTTACTTTAACATTCCCCTTTAGTAATAGTAAATATTGATGTAATTGTGCTCTATGGTGTTGCAAGTGGACTAATATTTCTAATAGCCATTCAAAATAAGAGTATGTCGTTCCCCAATAACTTGATGTTTCCTCTGTTAAATCATCTATAGATGAATAATAGTTTTTCAAATCTTTGTATCCTTGTTTTAAAGCAATGCTCCATTCTTCTTTTGTATAAGCAACGTTTTTAGAGTAGAATACATCCATTTCTTCTAGGGATGATTCTTGCAAAATTTGCAAATCCGCACTGCATATTAGTGAAAGATGAGAGCATAGTTGTCCTAAATTTCTTTTCCCTTCAACAGGACAAAACTTAAGATCTTTTGTTTCTACATGTGAAAATAACTCGTTAATAGAGTTAACTATAAATTGAATTTGATAAAGTGTTTTCTGGACATAAAATTCCATATCGTTTCCCTCCTTGTAAAAAATTATATTCTATAAAATACCATAAATCATATACAAATTCATTTAATATTTACTATTAAATATAAAAATAGATTTTTATTCTAAATTTTTGTCCAAATTGTGAAAGTGTGCTTATTCGGAGAAAAAAACACTTACATCAAGGGGGAAATTTTTGTTATAGTGAGAAACATATTGGTATTGCTGTAATGGTCTCACTGTTCTCTGCAAAAACCATAGCTATCTAGTAACTACAGCAAAACGGTCTAAAATTTTTAGTATAGGATAATAAGAATATTATAAATTTATTTAAAAATCTAAATATACCATTGACAAGTTATAGAATTTTAGATAAAATTAATTTCAATATTTGTATATAAGAGCAAAGGCTATGATAAGAAGTAGTAACAATTATAGAGACTTTCAGAAAGTTGCCGGTTGATGAGAGGCGCATGTCGATTGGTTGTGAATTCCTCTTGGAGCTGCGTACCGAACAGAAATCTAAGTAGGCTACGACGGTAAGCATCCGTAATCTAGTGCAACAGTATCGTCTATATGACCGTACTTTTTGAGGTAAGTAATGTGAATTACTTGCAAATTAAAGGTGGTAACACGAGTATAATCGTCCTTTTGGTTAATCCAAAAGGACGTTTTTTTATTTCTTTGTTTCTTATTGTAGTACAAATGTTAGTAAACTATTTGATAGGAGATGCTAGCGATGATATTAAATTTAGAAGAACAAATGAACGAGTATAAAGCTATAGAGGGGCACGTTTACCAAAAAGAACTAAAATTAAATCATGAGAATGGTCCTCACAAGATTCCTGAGCTATTACTAGAAATAAATTCTGAAAGAGTAATTGATATTATTCCTCAACTTATTCAGCTAGGTATGGTGAATGATACTAATCAACTGATTCGATTAATAAGACAAGATGCCGTAAAGATCAATAATGAAATGCTTTTTGAGGATGAGTTGGATCGGGTTTTGATAAATGATGAAATATTACAAATAGGTACGAAGAGATTTTTGAGAATTATTAAATAACTGAATCAGAATTATTTATCTTTAAAGAAATTTTAACACAGTGGTATTTTTTCAATTACCACTGTGTATTAGTTTAAATAATCAGGTATTACAGTCGAAAATTTCGTGGGCATTAAGCTTATATTTTAAGCTCTTTTTTGAAAAATAGCTGTAAGTATTCCATCAACTCCAAAAACAAGTTCATCTTCATGTACATTCTTCATTTTTCGAATTTCAATGCAATCGAAGTCATGGAATATTCTTTTCAATTTATCCGCAGTAAACCCTAATCCACCTTGTAGACTTTTAACTCGGTATACCTCCCAATCGGAAATATCAGAACCTCCTAATGGTCCATTTTCAACAAAACAAGTAATTGCAAAGTATCCGCCTGGTTTTAGGGATTCTTTTACTAGATGAATATAATCAGCCCTTCTATGTGGTGCTATATGATGAAAGCACCCCGAATCGTATACTAAATCATAATGAGATTCTTTAATATGTAATTTAAACAGATTTTGATTGATAAAATTGATTTTTAGATTTCTTTTGATTGCTCTTTCCGCAGCCCATTTAAGTGATTCTTCAGAGAGGTCTACTGCATCAACATGAAAATGATTGTCTGCTAAATAGATGGCATTTCTCCCTGGACCACAGCCTAATTCTAATGCATTCCCATCTTTCAATAACCCTTTTGCTAAATAACTTACTAAATTTTCATCTGGCTTGTTTTCAAAGAATGGAACCTTCTCTTCTCGATTACTATAAAAATCATCCCAATGAATCTGTGAATTATTTAAGTAATCATCTAACATTTGCATTAAGTTGTCGTGGTTAATTTTACCTTGTTCATGCTCTTCGGATAAAGCTTTTTCAAGAATTGTTACTGTCAAGTCATGATCCTCTCTTACATATGGAACTTCAGCAGGCTCAACCCAAATTCGAGCAAGTGACTCGTTTTCTCTTAAGAATGAATCGCAACTTTTTACATCCATTCTGTAAAAAGCCTGATAACCAACGACTGGATATTTTCCTGTAACATCAAAATGTGGGTTATCTTTATGGTTAACTTCTATTGCACCTATATATGTAATATCACCTCTGATATAGGCTTCTTCATATACTTCTCGGTGAATCGCTTCTTCTAGAGACTCTCCTTTTTCAATATGACCACCAGGGTAGTTAAATCCTCTATTTTTTATTTTAGAAAGCACTATTTTGTCATTTTGAACACAAATTGCATGTACACTAGTAACTATATCTTCATCCTCGATATTATAATCAGGTAGCCAAGTCAATTTTACAGGTTGACCTCCCCACTCTACTATCATAGATTTCATTTTATCCTCCTATATTTTTGAAGTTTCAAACCCTTCTCCTAAATAACGCGTATAAATTGTTTCCTCTTTCACTCTGTCTTCATAAGTTACTCTATAGGCCTGGGCATAGGGTCTTGAACTGATTACTTCTTTAATAGTTTGATCGACATAGTGTATTGCTACACCATCATCTGCTGCAATACCAGATTTTATCCTATTTGTTTGAATAAGATTTTGGTATGAAGGTCTTCTATCCTTTTCTCCGTCATAATGTGGACAATTACTACCTTTTAGAAATCCTAAACAATGTATAGGTTCTAAGGCATCCCCAAAAGAATCGGTGACTCCCTCTTCAAACCAACAAATGGCTCCTGCACTAATACCCGCTAAAATAATGCTGCCATGCCTTTTTCAAAATCTCATCAATGCCCCACTCTTTTCAAAGTGCTAGGAGATTTTTTGTATTACCTCCTCCCACATAAATAATATCTTTTTCTAAAAGGTATCCTTCTAAATCTCTTGAAGGAGGGTTAAATAATGACAAATGGGAAGGAATACAATTCTGCTCACTAAAGAATTGATAAAATCTCTGAATATAATTTTCTGCATCTCCGCTTGCTGTTGGTAAGAAGCATATTTTAGGTGTCTTATTAGGAGATTGGCTTAATATATATAAATCTAATAATGGATTGTCAGGTTCCATTGAGAAACCTCCTCCACCTAAAGCGATAATTTGTTTCATCTTTTCTCCTCCATAATCATTTATAAATAAAAACTCAGCACGATTAACTCGCCTTTTTCCCCCATTACTCGAACTCCTTCATCAACAAATCCACACTTTTTATAGAGAGATTGTGCATCTATATTTTCTACATTAACCGATAAAACAATTTCATTGATTTCAGGAAACTCACTTTTCACTAATTGTGGCAACAATTGCAAAGTCTTCTTTGCATAACCTTTTCCTTGATGTCGATCATCAGTAGAAAAGCCACGCAATAGAATTGCATAGCTATTATCGCTGTAAGGTACTACGCCTTCATTTCTATGTAAAACGAAGAAAGTTACTAGCTGCTCGTCCTCAATAACCAAAATATTGTACCGATCTTCTTCTTTCGTTGATCGTTCAATACTTTCTTTTGGTGTACATGTAAATCTTAGCTGTTCTTCTGTTAATTTATAATTTTCAATCAACTGTTTATATTGTTCTGTATATAAGATTAAATTCAATTTATAACTACCTCCTAAAATACGCATCTACTAATTCTTTTGACTAAATACAACTTTACCAGCTACGACAGTCTTTACTACTTTTGCTTCTAGCATCTCTTCTGATGTTCCTTTAAATAAATCTCGATCAAAAATTGAAAAATCTGCAACGTAACCTGGTTTTATAAGCCCACGTTCATGTTCCTTACAAATTGCTTCTGCGCTACCTACTGTATACATTCGGACTGCTTCATAACGTGTTAATTTTTGTTCTTGTAAATAGCCTTCTCCCTCTGTATATGGCTTTTTACGCTCTACTGCTGCATAAATGGTCAAAAGCGGGTTAATGTCTTCAATCGGGGCATCTGTCCCAGCAGCACACATAATTCCCCTATTCAATAATGTTTTCCAAGAGTAAACATATTTTAAGCGTTCTTCCCCTAAACGATCTATAATCCAAGGAAAATCAGATGTAACGAATGCCGGTTGAGCATCTATCACTATAGGTAACTCGGCAATCCTTTCTATTAAATCTTCACGTAATACGGAAGCATGGATTAGTCGATCCCTTTTCCCCTTTGGTACAGGGTATTTTTCAATGACATTCAAAATTTGTTCAGCCCCTGCATCACCAATCATATGTACAGCAATTGCCTCATCGTATTTGCGCGCAAGTTTTACTAAATCCTCTAATTCTTGATCTGTATGAATAAGGAGTCCCTTAGTTTCTGGATTATCCGTATATGGTTTGGAAAGTGCTGCTGTAAAACCACCTAAAGATCCATCCGTAAAGATTTTCATTGCACCCGGTTCGATAAAAGGTTCATCAAATTCAACGTTCGCCGCCATCATTTCTTTAAACACAGCATTATGTCGCAGCAGATTTACTCTAAAATGATGTTTTTCACCAATGACACGACGAAAAGCAGTTAGTGGATTGATAAAATCCCCAAAATAATGCATATCCTCCGTATGACCACCTGTTAAGCCAAGGGACAACATTTGGTTGACCGCAAGATTGAGTTCATCTGATAACATATCAATATATGCTTCACCTTCTCTTGGAATAGCGGAAGTAACAAGATCACCCGCGGTATCATATAACAAACCATTTAGTTTGCCCTCCGTATCCCTTCCAATCTCTCCGCCTAATGGTGATTGGCTTTTTTCATATATCCCACCTGCTTCAAGTGCCTGAGTATTGCATAGGATCACATGATGACAAACTCTTTTCAAAAGAATCGGTTCTTTACGAATTGAATCTAGTTCATCCTTTGTTGGGATACGTTTTACTGCAAAATTATTTTCATTCCACCCATCGGCAAATAACCATTGATCACTTGGGGTAGCTTTTGAAGCCTCTTTCACCATTTCTAGCATTTCTTCAGCAGAGGTAGCTTTTGATAAATCTAACCAGACCATCTTTTCACCTTGAAAAATCATATGAAGATGGCTATCTACAAAGCCTGGATACATTGTTGCACCCTTTAAATCGATTTGTTCATCTGAATGATTAACCAAATCCTTGAATAATCCAACAGCTATAATTTTATCCTCTTCTACTAAAACAGCTTCAACTGTTTCCTCTTCTTTTTCCATCGTATAAATTGTTCCACCATACCAAAGTTGTTTCATATTATAAATGCTCCATTCTTAAAATTCTCTGATCTTATTTAGAAGTTATTTCGACAAAAGCGTTATTTTGTCCTTCATATGAAGCATTCTTCTTTTTCATCTATAAATTAACCTGCAGTAAGCCCCCTCAATACAAAATAAAAATGCCCTAAAAGATATTTATACCTTTTAAGACATTTTCGTCCCAGTTATATATTGATGCTATACTTTTTTCGTAAATGATTTAACTTCTGTACAAATAATGTTAATGCAAATAATACACCTATTACAGTTGCCATCATGCCCGAAATAGAGGTGTTTAAAATTTTAGCTATATAGTAACCAAGTATAGCAATTATTTGAATTGTCAATTACTTTTTTACATAAAAAAACATCACCCTAATAAAAATAATTAGAGTGATGTTTTTAGCTTGCTATTCTCCGCGTAATGCATCGATCTTCTCTGGCATAAATTTTCCTGAGCGGAACATTTCGATTTCATAAGCATATGGAGCTTTTTTATTTTTTGAATCGGTACCAACCCATGGTGTTTCAAGAATCTTAGGGATTCCTGTGAAAGCTTCATGATGTGCGATACGATTTAGTGCATCAAAGCCGATATGACCAAAACCAATGTTCTCATGACGGTCTTTCGCAGCACCACAAACATTTTTACTATCATTGATATGTAGTACTTTGATACGATCTACACCAATAACTTTGTCAAAATGTTCTAATACCCCATCAAAATCATTTATAATGTCGTATCCTGCATCATGTGTATGGCATGTGTCATAACATACAGAAAGGCGTTCGTTATTGGTTACGCCATCAATGATTTTAGCTAATTCTTCAAAGGTACGGCCACATTCTGAACCTTTACCAGCCATTGTTTCTAATGCAATTTGTACAGGATAATCTGTTGAAAGGACTTCGTTTAAGCCTTCAATAATTTTAGCTATACCGACATCAGCACCTGCTCCAACATGAGCTCCTGGGTGTAAGACAATTTGGGTAGCTCCAATTGCTGCTGTACGTTCAATTTCTTTTTGCAAAAATTCAACACCTAGAGCAAAAACTTCTGGCTTTGTCGTATTTGCAATATTGATAATATAAGGTGCGTGAACAACAATATTCGACAGACCATGTTCTTTCATATGCGCTAATCCGGCTTCGATATTTAAATCTTCAATCGGTTTTCTTCGCGTATTTTGCGGTGCACCTGTATAAATCATAAATGTAGATGCTCCATATGAAGCAGCTTCTTCACTAGATCCTAGCAGCATTTTTTTGCCACTCATTGATACATGTGAACCAATTAACATAATATGTCCTCCTTTTAGCGTTGGCGGCGACGTTTTTTACGTTCTTTCTTCTTAATTTCTTCCATTTCCCAACGCATATTGCGCTTATATCCTGGTTTTACCTTTTTAGGTTTACGTACTTTAGATTTTGCAATACGATCGATTTCATCTGATTTTTTCTCACGTTTTTCACGTGCATGGCGTGTTTTCATTTCAATAATCTCGCCATTTTTAATGTCTTTTGCTTGGAATGGTATACCCATATTTTCAACACGTGCAATAGCATCTTCGTCAGACGGTTCAAAAATTGTGATAGCTAGTCCTTTGTTACCTGCACGAGCTGTACGTCCAACACGATGGATAAAGAATTCTAAATCTGTTGGTAGTTCATAATTGATAACATGGCTAACACCTGGAATATCAATACCACGAGCAGCTAAGTCAGTTGCAACGATATATTGGAATTCAAGATCGCGGATTTGTTTCATCATCTTTTTACGGTCACGAGGAGTAAGGTCTCCGTGAATACGACCTACACGATAACCGTTATTTGAAAGAAAACCGGCAACATGTTCAGCTTGTTTACGTGTATTAGTAAAGATAATCGCTAAGTAAGGGTTTATCGCACCCATTACCTCTAATAGTTTGCTGTTCTTAGATTTACTGCGTGTCGGAATAAGATAGAAATCTAAATTTTCCGCTACAGGTTTTTTGTCATCCATTTGAATATGGATCGGCGATGACATATATTTTTTTAAGAAAGGTTGTAAACTTTCTGGAACTGTTGCAGAGAAAACAAACATTTCAAGGTTTTCTGGCATTTGCGATGCAAATTGGTCAATATCTTCGATAAAGCCCATATCAAAAGCAAGATCTGCTTCATCAATTACAAGAATTGATGCAGTATGAACTAACAATGCTTTTTCGTTCACTAAATCGCGAATTCTTCCCGGTGTACCTACTACAATTTGTGGTTGCGTCTTTAGCTTATCAATTGAACGCTGTTTATCAGTACCACCGATAAATAATTTTGCTTGAATATCAGTCTCATCAATAAGTTTGTGAAGTTCTACATTTATTTGAGTAGCTAATTCACGAGTTGGAGCTGCAATTACAGCTTGTACTTCTTGTTTATCTTGACGGATACGTTCTACTATGGGGATTAAAAAGCTGTGCGTCTTCCCTGTTCCTGTATGCGCTTGTCCGATTGCACTTTTACCTTTTAAAATAAGTGGAATCATTTCTTTTTGAATCGGGGTTGGCTCTGTAAAGCCTAATTTTTGGATAGCATTTCTTAAAAATGGTTGGAAATTATAATCTGTATATTTGGACATTAAATTGTCACTCCTAACTTTCTATAAATATTGTAACATGATTCGCATTCATTAGACCATCTGCATATCATATCTATTAATAAAGCATTAGTCAATTCTCTTGTTGATTTTTCCTATGTGCTTTTTATTGTCTTATTTTACAAGTAAACAAATTCATAATTCACGTTTGAGTGAACTTTGATTTTACTTTGAAAAATTGAAAGGAGATTCTTATGGTTTACCGATCCTTTAACCCTTATGGTAACCCAATTCAGGGAGGGTTTAATCCATATGGAATGCAACAAATGATGAGGCCAATGCCTTTTCCACCTCCTGGTCCAGGCAACTTTAATGGACCTGCACAAGCTTTCGCAAGAGGAGCCGGTAATTTTATAGGTGCACCAGGTTTTGGTGGCCCTGGTCCAGGTGGTCCTGCTCCTGCTGGTCCAATTCGGAATTTTACAGGTGGCGCAGCTAGAGCTGTAAATTCTATAGGTAATTTTGCTGGCGGCACCGCTAGAACAGCGAATACTGTAGGTAATTTTGCCGATGGTGCTGCTAGAATGGCAAATTCTTTAAGTAGTTTTGCTGGTGGTGGAGCAAGAGCTGCAAATACTGCTGGAAATATTGCCGGGGCTGCCGGAGCTGCTGGAGCCGTGGAAGCTGCTGGGGCTGCTGCAAATGTAGCTGAAGGTGCAAGTTCCCTTGGAGGATTCGCAAAATTAGAACAATACTTAAATACAGCCGATCAATTGTTTAATACTGCTCAAAAATTTACGCCTATGGTTAAACAGATTTCACCGATGTTCCAAAACCTACCTGCTTTATACAGACTTTATAAAGGGTTCCAAGGACTTCCTAATGCAAATAGCCCTACCACCGCAACTGATCCACAAAATAATAACCTTGCGCAAGAAAGAAGACCAATGAGATTTAGATTTGGTAGAAATAGTTCACAACCTGAGCCTGCACAACCAGAAGTTCAAGCATACACACCACCAAGAACACGCCCATCAACCCCAAGAATATTCCAACCACCCTTTAATGGGTAAAGTGATACTTCCTTCAGAGGGGTTCTTTCCCCCTCTGAAGGTTAGTTGAACCAATCGGGCTTTTTACGGGCAGTTCCATCATCTCTCCTTTTGAGGTGATGGAACTGCATATTGCTGAAGAATAGATTATTTTGTATTCAAATCAGGACTCCGGTATAATATACATAGCGAGCGTTGAAAGGAGTTCGAAGCATGCAAGTCATTAAAATCACACCACGAGGATACTGTTATGGCGTTGTCGATGCAATGGTGATCGCACGTAATGCAGCCTTAGATAAAACATTACCAAGACCTATTTATATACTCGGTATGATTGTTCACAACAAGCACGTTACCGATGCATTCGAACAGGATGGAATTATTACTTTAGATGGTCCAAATCGTCTTGAAATTTTGAAACAAGTTGATAAAGGAACCGTTATTTATACTGCACATGGTGTCTCACCTGAAGTACGAGAATTAGCAAGAAAAAAAGGATTAGTTGCAATTGATGCAACATGCCCTGATGTTACAGTCACACATGATTTGATAGAAGAAAAATCTGCTGAAGGCTATGATATTATTTATATCGGTAAAAAAGGACACCCAGAGCCAGAAGGTGCTATCGGTGTATCACCTAACCATGTACATCTTGTGCAAAACTTGGAGGATATTGACCAACTAAATCTTACTCGTGATAAAATCCTTGTGACAAACCAAACAACCATGAGTCAATGGGATGTAGCAGATTTAATGGACCGATTGAAAGAAAAATATCCAAATATCGAAATTCATAAAGAAATTTGTCTAGCTACACAAGTTCGTCAAGAAGCAGTTGCAAAACAAGCAGGTGAAGCTGATCTATTATTAGTTGTTGGTGATCCTAGAAGTAATAACTCTAATCGTTTAACACAAGTTTCTGAAGAAATTGCTCATACAAATTCTTATCGTATTGCAGATTTATCAGAACTTAAATTAGAGTGGCTTGAAGGTATCGAAAAAGTTGGAGTTACGGCTGGTGCTTCCACACCTACTCCAATTGTTAAAGAAGTGATTAGATTCTTAGAAAAATATGATCCCAATGACCCTTCTACTCATTCTTTAGCGAGAACCGTAACATTAGATAAAATTTTACCTAAGATTAAACAACCTTCACCAGTTGAAAAAATCATGCCGTATAACCTATCTGAAAAATAATAATGGCTAGTGTTAGTAAGAGCGTCTTACTGTCTTTATAGACAGATTAGACGCTCTTTTCTATTCTTGTTCAGTTATTATATATCTCATTTATATAAATTGGAAAGGTTCTGTCGATATTTTTGAAGGAATAAAAGTACAGTCGACTTTATGCTGTTCGCAAAGAAGTGTCATTTTTTTCGCAACTCCTGCTTTCATAACACTCTCAACATGATGACCAGGATCAACAATATGTAATCCCATACTTTCCGCATCTTGTGCAACATGGAAATACATATCTCCAGTCACAAAAACGTCCGCTCCTGCACGTTTAGCTGCATAGATATACTTATTCCCGTCGCCACCTAAGACAGCAATCTTACGTACTTGTGCTGACAAATCCCCCACAACTCGTACAGCAGGAACATTTAAAGTATTCTTTACATGTTCAGCAAATTGATGAAGTGTCATTGGATTTATCGTTCCAATTCTGCCTAATCCCATTTCATTTGCAGGTGTTTCTAAGGCAAATAAATCATAAGCAGGTTCTTCGTAAGGATGATGATTGAACATTGCACGCAAGGCTTTGTTTTTATTTGTCTCAGATACAACCACTTCTATCTTCACTTCTGGTTCTGTGTGAAGCTTTCCAACTTCGCCAGTGAAAGGATTGGCTCCATCTAATGCTCTAAATCTTCCTTCACCAGAAATCGTATAGCTACAAGAATCATAATCCCCTATTTGCCCAGCACCAGCACCTGCTAATGCTTGTCGTAATGGTTCTGCATGATTTTCTGGAACAAATACAGCAAGCTTATACATCTTTTCAGTAAATGTTGGTACTAACACTTCACAATTCTGTAATTGTAATGCTTCTGCTAATAAATCATTCACTCCGCCTTCAGCAACATCTAAATTTGTATGTGCTGCATATACTGCGATGTCATTTTTAATACATTTTTCTAATAATTGACCTTTTGGATTATCAGTTCGTAGATTTGCTAATTTCCGGAAGATTGGTGGATGGTGAGCAATTATTAATTGGCATTGATTGGCGATGGCTTCATCAACTACATTTTCGTTAACATCTAATGTAACTAACACTTTGGATACAGGTTTGTTTAAAGTACCAATGGCTAGTCCAATTGGGTCGCCTTCCATTGCCGCAATTTTTTTCGGAGACCATGATTCAAAAATTTGAATAATTTCTTGACCATTCGTTTTTTTCATCATCGCAAAACCTCCTCTACCATTCGAATTCGTTGCTGTAATTCTTTCTTTTTAGCTAAAATTTCTTTGGTTTGCTCTGCTTTTTCAAGAGCTTTTAAAACATTTTGCCATTGTTCGATTTCATGATTCCATTTTTCTTTAAAGACTTCATTTTGTTGTTGCATTAGTACTGGTCCTAATAGTAAGGCTTCATTTGTTAAAGTTTCTTTACCTGGTTCAAGTACTAATACTTCATAAATCTTGTCATCTTCTTTTAAGATTTCCTCGTTTATAATCTTCCAATTATTTTTAGAGGCCCATTCACGGATTGCAATTGCATGTATATTTGGTTGAAGAATTAGTCTCTTCACTCCTGCTAATCGACCTACTTCTTTTTCCAAAATAGATGCTATTAGCGGACCACCCATACCTGCAATAGTAATGACTGTTACACAGTCTTCTGGATATATAGCTTTAAGCCCATCAGCTAGACGTACTGTAATTTGTGATTGTAAGCCTTCTGATTGTACTTCATGACATGCTGATTCATATGGTCCCTTCACTACTTCTCCTGCTATTGCACCTTTTGCAATCTTATTTAAAACTAAATAGCAAGGTAAGTATGCGTGATCACTACCAATATCAGCTACAATTGAATTTTCCGGCACAAAAGAGGCAACTTTTTCGAGGCGCTTTGATAATTTTTGAGCATTCATTTTTAAACCCTCCTCCCTTGTCTTATTGTATCGAAATTCGTCATATATTGTATAGATAAGTCTTATTTCGAATTAGATTTAAGTAAAAAACCCTTATCCCAAGTAGGATAAGGGTTTGGAAAATATATAGGAATTAATTATTTTAATTCAGAAATATATTTAGCCATAGCATCAAGTTCTGCACCTGAAACTAAACCAGCAGGCATACCGCTGCCTTTACCGTTAGTAAGAATATCTTTTACTTCAGCTTCTTTTAAACCTGTACCATGTAAGTTTGGACCTACTTGGCCTTTAAGGTCTCCACCGTGACAAGATATACATTTTTCTTTAGCGATTGCTTCGGGATCAACATCACCAGATGCCGATTCTTTATCACCAGCTGCTTGTTCAGTTTTTGCTTTGTCTCCGCCTTTAGCGATATCGGCTTTATTTCCTGCTCCTTCTACAGACAAGAAGAAGATTAAACCTAAACCGAACGCCATGATTAAGATATACGGAATAATAGGATTCTTTTTCATAAATTTACCCTCCCTTATAAGTTCAATCTATTTCTATAAATAGAATCAGTCAACACTTTATATTGTACTTCATAACTGATGAAACGAAAAGGCTTTCTGTACAAGTTTTCGTTTGTTTGTGACAAATTTGACACAATAGTCATATTAACAACCAATTTGTCTTGCAATAACCATTCTTTGTACTTCAGAGGTTCCTTCACCAATTTCTAACAGCTTTGCATCTCTTAAATACCTTTCGACTTCAAATTCCTTCATATACCCATATCCGCCATGAATTTGTATAGCTTCTCTTGCGATTTCCATCGCTATTTCTGTTGCATATAATTTAGCCATTGCTGCCTCTTTTGTAAATGCTTTTTGTTGATCTTTTAACCAAGCTGCTTTATAAACCATATTTCGTGCTAATTCGATTTTTAAAGCCATATCTGCGAGCTTAAATTGTGTTACTTGGAATGTACTAATCGCTTGTCCAAACTGCTTTCTTTCCTTTGCATAATTTAGTGCTTTTGTATAGGCTGCCTGAGCAATTCCTACAGCCATTGCTGCAATCCCTATCCTTCCTCCATCTAATGTAACGAGAAATTGTTTAAACCCTTCTCCTTCAACACCCAATAAATACTCTTTTGGAACTTGCACATCCTGTAATATAAGTTCTGTCGTATTTGACGAATTTAACCCCATTTTTTCATATGGCTCAGAGATAGTAAATCCATTAGAATCTGTTGGTACAATAATGGAACTTATTTGTTTTTTACCTTTTTTGATACCAGTAACAGCAGTTAAAGCTAAATGATTTGCGTAACTTGCATTTGTGATAAACATTTTACTTCCGTTTATCGTATAAACACCATCATCAAGTTTTGCAGTTGTTTCAGTTCCACCAGCATCGGAACCTGCATTAGGCTCTGTTAAACCAAATGCCCCCAACGATTCACCTGTGCAAATTGGTGTTAGGAATTTTTCTTTTTGTTCTTTTGTTCCAAATAAATGGAGTGGAGCACCTCCTAAGGAAATATGAGCAGAATACGTTATTCCAGTGGATGCACACGCTTTACTAAGCTCTTCTGTTACGATTGCAAAACTAATGGTATCAGAACCTGCCCCACCATAAGTTTCTTCAAAAGGCAGTCCCATTATTCCCATTTCGCCTAATTGTTTAAAAATTTCTTTTGGAAACTCTTTCGTACGGTCTCTTTCTATTGCTCCTGGCGCTACTACTTCTTCCGCAAACTCTCTTATCATTTTCTGTAACATTTTTTGTTCATCGGTTAGTTCAAAGTTCATCTACTATCACTCCTCATCGAATTTTACAAAACACTTTATATAAAATCATATTTTTTAAGACTAAAAAAAAGAAGCTATTTTTAAAATAGCTTCATACTTAATTGATTGAGTTGTGAATTCCAAATCTCTAAAGTAATCGTTTTGATATCAATTTATTTAAACAACATATAAAAAATGACGATGATTAATCCAATAATACCTGAGATTTTAAAATAGATTAAGTTTAATAATCTACCAGTTAACAACCATAAAATACAATTCCCAAGTAGAACACCATAAAGAAGTGAAGGGTGTCCACCAAAATAGAGGTTTACGATTTTGATAGAGACTCCAAAAATTAGTAGAGCTATTGTAGCGTATGTTAAGGTTTTTCTCACTGTTTTATTGGGCTTGAATTTAAAAAGAAATACTAACAGACCAACTATTATGCTCACACTTAAAATAATTGGAATAAGAACGAATGGGGCTTTCAAGACAAATAATGCAACGAAAATTAGGATAATAGCTATGGAAGCTAAAATCGTTTTCAAATTATTTTTTGAATAATTTTCTGCCAGTAAAGAATTGGCCGCATTGATTCTTATTTTAGTCGTATTATTTTCTTCTACTTCTTGACCTTCTGAATATAAAGTTGTTAAAAAATCGCAATAATGTTCAGGTAATAATTTATTTTTCTTCCAGAATGAGATTTCGTTTAGGATTACTTCTTTCTTTTGACTGTTCATGTAATTGCCCCCAGCTATTGAAACCATTTTCATCCCCAATTTTACCTTAATTCAACGAAAAAAGGCACCCTTTTAAAGGGTGCCTTTTTGACTATTCTAGAAAATCTTTTAGACGTTTACTTCTTGAAGGATGGCGCAATTTTCTTAGTGCTTTTGCTTCTATTTGTCGAATACGTTCTCTTGTAACACCAAAGACTTTACCTACTTCTTCAAGTGTACGAGTACGGCCATCATCTAAACCAAAGCGTAAACGTAGTACATTTTCTTCTCGGTCAGTTAATGTATCTAATACATCTTCTAATTGTTCTTTTAAAAGCTCATATGCAGCATGTTCAGAAGGTGATTGAGCTTCTGAATCCTCTATGAAATCACCTAAATGTGAATCATCTTCTTCACCAATTGGTGTTTCCAATGAAACTGGTTCTTGAGCGATTTTAAGAATTTCGCGAACTTTTTCTGGTGTAAGATCCATTTCTTCACCGATTTCTTCAGGTGTTGGTTCACGTCCTAAGTCTTGAAGTAATTGACGTTGAACTCGGATCAACTTGTTAATGGTTTCAACCATATGCACGGGAATACGAATTGTACGTGCTTGGTCAGCTATCGCACGAGTAATTGCTTGACGAATCCACCAAGTTGCATATGTTGAGAATTTGAATCCTTTTCGATAATCGAATTTTTCAACTGCTTTAATAAGCCCCATATTTCCTTCTTGAATAAGGTCAAGGAAAAGCATGCCACGTCCTACATATCGTTTTGCAATACTTACAACAAGTCGTAAGTTTGCTTCTGCTAATCGTTTACGTGCTTCATCATCACCTTGTTCGATACGTTCAGCAAGTGCGATTTCTTCTTCTGCACTTAGTAAGTCAACCCGACCAATTTCTTTCAAATACATACGAACTGGGTCATTTATCTTAACGCCTGGTGGAACACTTAAATCATTCAAGTCAAACGTTTCTTCATGGTCCTTACCTTTAAGTAGTCGATCTAAGTTTTCTTCATCACCATCTTTACCACCTAATTCAATACCATTAGATTCAAGTTTTTCGATGAATTCTTCAACTTGATCGGCTTCCATTTCATATGTTTGCAATTTATCTGCAATTTCTGCATATGTTAATTCGCCATTTTTCTTACCAATAGCCAATAAGAATTTTTTTGTTTCTTCTAAAGTATGCTCATGTTCTACTTCTTTTACTTTTTTATCATCGGTTGAACGTTTAGACTTGTCCGCCACAGGTGTTTCCTCCTTCTAACCATCACTATCCCATTACACTTTTGATAGTGAATTCTTTAAATCAATAACTTCTTTTAAAAGCTGCATTGCACTATTCAAATCGTGCATCTTTTCTGCTTCTTGAATAGCATGTTTTTTATCTTGTATAATTTGCTTAATCCTGAACTTTCTTATTTGTTTTAAACAATCAGAAATTTCTTCCTCAGCATGATCAGGATCTCTCTCTACAAGTGCAGCTTCCATTATGATTTTACGTAGCTCTCTATCACCAATGACTTCAGCAAAACGCTGGTAATCTGCTTTTTGATGTTCTTCATAAAAACCAATTAGGTGAATATAGATTGCCATATAATCTTCCCGTACAAAGGGATTTTCATCCTCTTCTTGGCGAATTCGATCGACAACGTCAATGTTGTGTAACATATGTGCTAAGAGTAGTCTTTCTGCACGGTCAGTCGCTGTGATTTTATCTTTTTGAAGAGTAATTTGTTGAGTTATTGGTTGCACTTGTTGCTCAAATCGTTTAGAATTCTTTGCAAGCTGTGCTTCCTTTTGACGTAATTGCATTTGTAATGTTTCTTCGGAAATATTCGTGTCCATTGAAATCTGTTTGATATATAATTCTTTTTCAATAGGTGAAATTCCTTCAACTAAAAAGCCTAAAGCCTCATCCACATATTGCAATATGTCATTCTGATATTGAAAATTTTTGTTCCGCCTAGCATACATTAACATAAATGCAACATAACTTTGAGGTTCACTGATTACCTTTTCTTTAAAAGCTTCTGGACCAAATTGCTGTATATATTCATCCGGGTCTAAACCTGTAGGAAGCACTGCAACTTCAATATTTAATCTTTCAGCATGTAACATTTCTGCCGCTTTTCTTGCAGCTTCCCAACCAGCTTTGTCACCATCGTAGCAAACAATTATATGATCAGTTAGACGTTTTAACTTATTCATATGTTGCATCGTTAAGGCAGTCCCCATAGACGCAACACCATTAAAAACGTCTGCTCTCTTTGCCGAGAGCACATCCATAAAACCTTCAAATAAAACAACTTTACGTTCTTTTCGTATAATTGGTCTTGCTTGATCCAAGTTGTATAACACTTGCCCTTTATGGAAAATAGGCGATTCAGGACTATTTAAGTACTTGGCATCTTCTCCTCCACTATCAAGAATACGACCAGAGAACGCAATAATTTTACCTTGCTCATCACGAATTGGGAACATGACGCGGCCTCTGAAACGGTCAAAGTAACCCGAACCGTCCTCTCGTTTAATAATTAATCCGCTCTGTTCCATTTCATCTAAGTCAAAGCCTTTTCGTGTTAAAAGTTGTGTTAAAGAATCCCAATGGGGTAAAGAATAACCTATCCCATTTGTTTCGATTTCTTCTTTGGTAAAACCTCGTTGTTGCAAATACTCAAGCCCTTTTTCGCCTTCTTCAGTATTTAAAAGTAAGTGCTGATAATAATCTGCTGCAAAAGAATGGGCATCTTTCATACGTCCTTCTTCAGGAGAAATAGGATGTGTATGAATATTAGGTGTTGATGAAACATCGACATGAATGCCAACACGTTCACCAAGCTTAGCCGTAGCTTCTTGGAAGGATATATTATCAATGTCCATTAAAAATGTAATGGCACTTCCTCCAGCACCGCAACCAAAGCAATGGAAAATTTGCTTATCAGTGGATACAGAAAAAGAAGGGGTTTGCTCGCCATGAAAAGGGCATAAGCCAAAATAATTCCTTCCTCTTTTTGTCAACTGGACATATTCACCAATAACATCCACAATATCTGTTTTTGAACGTATTTGTTCAATAATCTCTTCAGGTATTTTTTGCGCCATTCCATCACCATCTTTTTTCGCTCATAACTGAATTCGAGATAATTATCAAAAAGTCCTTCATTTTTCGACAAAAAATTTTAAATTTAAGTTAGTATGGGCTAAATACTTGTAATTATTTTTACCACAATTTTTTATTATAAAACATTACACCCGAAAATTCTATTTCTTTTTTAACATTTTCATACTAAAACGTAAAAAAACCTCCCTAGAAAGGAGGATTGCATAGTTAGTTTATTGTTTAGATAATTGAATACGATGAATAATATCGTTAGCTGTTTCTTCAACAGCTTTATTGGTCACATCAATCACCTGACAACCGATTCGATCAACTACTTTTTTAAAATGCAAAATTTCTTCGTTTATCCGTTCCAGTTTTGCATAATTCGCTCCATCATTTAATCCCAAAGCTAGTAAACGTTCTTTTCGTATGCTATTCAATTTTTCTGGAGAAATTACAAGACCAAAGCATTTTGCTGGATCCACTAAAAACAATTCCTCTGGCGGCTCTACCTCAGGAACTAAAGGGACATTAGCTACTTTGAATCGTTTGTGTGCTAAAAATTGTGATAATGGGGTTTTGGAAGTTCGTGAAACGCCTATTAAAACAATATCCGCCTTTAGTAATCCTCTCGGGTCGCGTCCATCATCATATTTTACTGCAAACTCGATTGCCTCTATTTTTTGGAAATAATCATCATCTAATTTGCGAACTAGTCCAGGTTCTTCTAAAGGTTCTACTTGTAAAGTATCTCCTAAGATTCCTAAAATAGGCCCCATTAAATCTACACATGGAATATTATGCTCCTGGCACATTCCATTTAAAAAAATACGCATTGTTTCTTTTACTAAAGTGTAAACAATCATAGCATTCTGCTCTACTGCTAGATGAACAATCTCTGTAAGCTGTTCTTTACTCTCTATATGGGGAAAACGTTGAATTTTAGTATCCTGCATTCCTGGTCTAAATTGACTAATAGCTGCTTTTGTAACTAAATCACCCGTTTCACCTACTGAGTCCGAAATGATAAAAACAGTTAAATTATTCATGGAAGCATCACCTCACAAATCATGATTTTCAGCAAGCGACAAGAACGCTCGTGTTATATTTGTTTTTGTCAAACGACCTATGACCTCTAAGCCATCTGGATGTTCGATAACGACAGGTAATGCATCTATTTGCCTTTCAATAAGCTTATGTGCAGCCTGTATTAAACCGTCCGATTTAAAACAGTATGCAATATTTGGCATCCTCGTCATGATTATATGTACGGGAATATGATTCAAATCCTGACTTCCTATACTTGTTCGAAGTAAATCTTTTCTTGAAAGCACACCTGTCAAGTATGAGTTGTGGTCTACCACAAATAGTGTACCCACATCTTCTAAGAACATTTGACAAATGGCATCATATACAGAAACATCCTCAGAAACTACCACTGGTATCGATTGAAAGTCCTTCACTTTCATATTGGTCATGCTATCGATAACAGCTTGGTTTGTCTTTTTACCAGAGTAAAAATAACCGACACGCGGTCTAGCATCCAAAAAACCTGCCATTGTAAGTATGGCTAAATCCGGTCTAAGTGTCGCCCTAGTCAGAGAAAGACGCTCAGCTATTTGTTCCCCGGTAATGGGACCATTTTCTTTGACAATTTCTAAGATCTCTTCCTGACGTTTGTTGAGTTCTATTGGACTCACCGCCTCAAAAAATGTTATACTCAATACTCAATTATTATATACTATTTTTCAATTTATTGCGAAGAAAAGAATCACATGATACAATAAGCATCAATACAAATAAGCAATGAACGGTCTATAAGTACGATTTCATCTACTGAAAGCGAGTAGTGATGGTGAAAGACTACACGAAATCAGAAAAAGGCAACCGGGAGCTAATATTCTTGAAAGAGGGTTACTATTTTTTAGTAGCCAATCGGGGTGGAACCGCGGGTCTATATGCACTCGTCCCCGGGTACAAAATTGTGCCCGGAGACGGGTGCTTTAATATTTGGAGGGATTTTCTAATGGCAAAAACAATGGAAAGCATCGTAAGCTTAGCCAAACATCGTGGCTTTGTCTTCCCTGGTTCTGAAATCTACGGAGGTTTAGCTAACACTTGGGATTACGGTCCACTTGGTGTTGAATTGAAAAACAACGTAAAAAAAGCATGGTGGCAAAAATTCGTTCAAGAATCACAATATAACGTAGGTCTTGACGCAGCTATTTTGATGAACCCAAAAACTTGGGTAGCTTCTGGCCATGTGGGTAACTTTAATGACCCTATGATTGACTGTAAACAATGTAAAGCTCGTCATCGTGCCGACAAACTAATTGAAGAAGCAGCACTAGAAAAAGGCGAAGAAATCATCGTCGATGGCATGCCTTTTGATAAAATGGCTGATGTTATGAAAGAATATGACGTGCATTGTCCAGATTGTGGCGCTCAAGATTTCACTGAAATCCGTCAGTTCAATTTAATGTTCAAAACATTCCAAGGTGTTACAGAAGATTCAACAAACGAAATTTTCCTTCGTCCAGAAACTGCACAAGGTATTTTCGTTAACTTCAAAAATGTTCAACGCTCTATGCGTAAACGTACACCATTTGGTATTGCACAAATCGGTAAATCATTCCGTAACGAAATTACACCAGGTAACTTCACTTTCCGTACTCGTGAATTTGAACAAATGGAACTTGAATTCTTCTGTAAGCCAGGAACTGAACTTGAATGGCATGCATACTGGAAAGAATTCTGCAAAAACTTCTTATTAAACTTGAACATGAACGAAGAATCTATGCGTCTTCGTGACCATGAAGAAGAAGAACTTTCTCATTATTCAAATGCAACAACAGATATTGAATTTAAATTCCCATTTGGTTGGGGCGAATTATGGGGTGTTGCATCTCGTACAGATTTCGATTTAAAACGACATATGGAACACTCTGGTGAAGATTTCACTTATATTGATCCAATTTCAAACGAACGTTATGTACCATATTGTATCGAACCATCACTTGGTGCCGATCGTGTGACACTAGCATTCTTATGTGATGCATATGATGAGGAAGAATTAGAAGGTGGCGATACTCGTACAGTACTTCACCTACACCCTGCTCTAGCACCATTTAAAGCAGCAGTATTACCTCTATCTAAAAAATTATCTGATAAAGCTACTGAAGTATGGGCTGAATTACGTAAAGCTTTCCCAGTAGATTATGATGAATCACAATCTATTGGTAAACGTTACCGTCGTCAAGATGAAATTGGTACACCATTCTGTATCACTTACGACTTCGATTCAGTTGAAGACGGTCAAGTAACAGTACGTCACCGCGACTCTATGAACCAAGAACGTATGCCTATCGCTGAAGTTAAAGAATATATCGAAAAGCATCTAGCTTTTTAGTATCAATACTCTAACCTAATTTTCGCTATATCTAGATAAATCAAAACCAACATTTAAGATGGCGTTAACCGACAATGGTTGCGCCATCTTTTTTCGCATTCATGTGGAATAATCCTGAAATAGTGAAAAGTTTTCGAACTATATCGACTTACCAATTGAGAAGTGTTATCATAAATGCGTGATTAGATGTGAAAAAAATTTGGAGTGAACAACATGTCATTAAATGAATTGAAACTTGGTGAAAGCGCGATTATCGTCAATTTATCAACATTAAATAAATATATTAAAAGAAGATTATTAGATTTTGGGATTTTAGAAGGCGAAGAAGTCTTGTTAAAAAATCGAATGCCATTTCATGGTCCTTTCATGATTGAACATAACGGTCAAATGTTAGGGATTCGATATAAAGAAGCTATGCAAATCGAGATTGAAAGACAATGGTAAATATAGCGCTAGTAGGGAACCCTAATACAGGAAAAACTTCATTATTCAATTATTTGACTGGCTCTTATGAATACGTCGGAAATTGGAGCGGCGTTACAGTTGAAAAGAAAGTTGGAACATTAAAGGATAAATTAGGTCATCTAATTGACCTACCCGGAATTTATTCATTAAGTCCATTATCAAAAGATGAGAGTGTTGTTTCTAAATTCTTTATCTCAGAGGAATTTAATAGCATTATCAATATCGTAGATGCTTCTCAATTGGAGCGGAATTTAGTCTTAACCATTCAACTTTTGGAATATGGAAAGCCTCTTATCATCGGGCTGAATATGTCTGATGTTGCCAAGCATCGAGGAATTTCTTTGAACGAAGAAAAACTATCTGAAGCCTTACATACACCGGTTGTTTCCATTGTTGCGAGAACTGGTGAAGGTTGTAACAATATGATGAATTATATGACTTCACTTAATACGAAGCCTGTCGAGCAGCTAGCATTAAATTATGGAAAAGATATTGAAAATGGCATTGATCAATTATTATCAATTTTGCCACTAGAAGATATTCAACATCTTCCTCATCGATGGCTTGCGTTACAGTTTTTCGAAGGAAATGTAGTCATACGAAATTATTTAGAAACGCTTGTTTCAAAAGAACTGTTGGATAAACTGTACCAACAAACTGAAGCAGAACTAAAGAAAAGTAATCATATTAATAGTATAGCTCAAAGGATTTATCAGATAAGAAAGAATTACATTACAACTATTTTAGAACAATCTGTGAGTCATGAAAAACAACAACAAGTTCATTTGTCTGACAGAATTGATGCAATCGTTACAAATAAATATTTAGGAATGCCTATCTTTTTATTATGTATGTTATTCATGTTTAAACTAACATTCGATTGGCTTGGAACCCCTCTTTCAGATTTATTGGATCAATTTATTTCTGGTAGATTAACAGATTGGATAACTATTCTATTGAATGATCTTGGTACATCTCAGTTTATTCAATCGCTAGTTTTAGATGGTATAGTTGCTGGTGTTGGCGGTGTACTTGTTTTTGTACCACAAATCTTTATCTTATTTTTCTTTATTTCATTTTTGGAAGACTCAGGTTATATGGCACGTGCGGCACTTGTGATGGATAAGTTAATGGAAGCTGTTGGTCTAAACGGAAAGGCTTTTATACCGATGATTATTGGTTTCGGCTGTAATGTGCCTGGTGTAATGGCAGCGAGAACGATTGAACAGCCAAAAGAACGATTAATCACGATTTTGTTGACTCCATTAATGTCTTGTTCAGCAAGATTACCTGTCTACGCATTATTTGTCGGTGCATTTTTTGCTGGTCATCAAACAATTATTGTCTTTTCACTTTATTTGTTAGGGATTACTTTGGCATTACTGATGGCGAAAATCTTTTCAAAGCTTTTACTTAAGAGTGAAACTTCTATTTTTGTAGTGGAATTACCTCCTTATCGAATTCCTCAATCAAAAACATTATTAAGAAGTACTTGGGATAAAGGAAAGGGTTTTATTCGTAAAGCCGGTACATTCATATTCGGAGGTTCTGTTATTATTTGGCTATTATCATATGCTGGTCCAGGTGGATTAGGTGTAGAAATGGATGATAGTTTTCTAGCAGTAATTGGTGGATTATTTGCACCGATACTCGCTCCCCTTGGGTTTGGTACATGGCAAGCTGGAGCATCCCTTTTAACAGGATTTTTGGCAAAAGAGGTAGTTGTTTCAAGCATGAATATTATCTATCATGCTCCAAATATGGATAGTTTACAAGGATTGTTAACACAAGCTTACAATCCATTGTCATCATTTACATTCATTGTTTTCATCTTACTATATGTTCCTTGTCTAGCTACTGTTGGTACGATAAAAAAAGAAACTGGTTCAACAAAGTGGACATATTTTGCAGTCGTTTACGCGTTGATTTTAGCATACATCATTGCGTTGATTATTTACCAAGGTGGTAAACTATTAGGATTTTAAGGAAGGAAGCATCGAGATGATCGCTAATATTATTATAGGTCTACTTATTTTCGGATACGCAGGATGGACTATTTATCGCCATATTCAAAAAAGTAAGGAAGGTAAATGCGGTACATGTGAACTAAAAAGTAATTGCAAAAGCTGCGGCACACCGACTGCTATCAAATCAAATAATAATGACCATATAAGTACATTACACAAATAGGTACGGGGTTATCCGATTTTAGGATAACCTCTTTCTTATGGTGAAATATTAATACATCAATTGAATAGTGACCAACATTATTAGAGATTACCCTCACCTATCAATTTTCAGATGAGGGTATTACTCTTTAATGCAAGAAAAAGTTTTGACGTTTTTCTATCGTCAGTGAATTTCCTCTATTTTTCTTTTACCACAGAAATGCCGAAGCTAGACCGATTCCTACGATTGCCCCAAGAGCGATTCCTACGCCAAATCCTGGTCTATAATATCCGTATCCCGGTCCGTATCCATAACCACCCCAACCCCAGCCTAGGCCATATCCGCCCATTCCACTTTGTGGGTTAATCCATACCATTTTTTGATCTACTCTTGTAATTTGTCCTACATGTACTGTTCCATCATTACATCTAATTCTTACCATTTTCCCATGATATCTATTACATAAATTATACGCATCTGCCGGATTCATGTTCACCCTCCTTCCAAACTTATATTGCATATGAGTATGCATTGTATTATATGGTCAGTGAAATAGAATCTTATGGATAAAGGTCTAAGGAATAAAAATTCATATTCACTTAAATTTTCGAAAGCAATAACATTTTCAAAACATAACATAAATATAAAAGTAAAAGAGGATGAGGTAATTGTCAGTAATTCAAACAAAACAATGGCTTTATGAATTTATAAATAGATGTAAAGAGAAATCGATTCTTGACTATCCTACTATTCAACGTGAAACGCTCTGTGACCCATTAAAAAAGGGATTCCCTAATATTGCTCCTCAATCATTACATCACGAATTATTAAATCATGGATTATTTGATCCTTTTGAATGGTTTAAAATTGAAACAGTAGTTGAGAAAATGGAAGAATTAAATGTTTGGAAAATTGTGCAGAAGGAATATAAAAAATTAAAGAAATTGTGGAACGGACCAAATGTTCCAATATATATTTTTCCTATAAAAGGGATGGGATTCAAAAGAGATTTTCGGAAAAATGGTGTTGCTTATAAAGAAGGTGTCTTTTTATTCTTTTCGAATAGTCTCTCTGAAACGGAAATAAAAGCAATGTTTGCACATGAGTATAACCATGTATGCCGTATTCACCTTAATAATCTGTCACTAGATCAAATCCCTTTAAAAGAGTCAATTATTATTGAAGGACTTGGAGAATATGCAATAAAAGATTTATACGGTGAAAAGTTCGTCGGTCCATGGACAAATCTCTATTCATATGAACAGTCTTTAGAAATATGGAAGAGATACTTTTTACCTTCATTGTATTTAAAAGGTTTAAAGAATCATTATCCTTTCTTATATGGTCAAAAAGGTAGTCCGTTACCTAAATGGATTGGATACCATATTGGTTATCAGATTATTAATAGCTATCAAGAAAAAAATGGTCCCTTCAAAAATGATGAGCTTTATCGAAAATCCTCAGATACAATAATTTCTGGTTCGAAATTCCCGAAAGAATAATTTTTTTATACAGGGTTAGTAATAGTCGAATAAATTATAAAAAAACTATGCAAGAGAACATTTAAATGCACGATAACCTACTAGATGATTATTTTTCTCTACAAAATCATTATGTTCATCCCACAGATTATAAAAATGTATCGGTATTTTTTCAGATTCATCGATATCATCAATCTCACTTGGAAGGAGGAATGGAGGCGTTAGGATTTCTTTTACATTTGTAAATCCTGCCTGCCGCAAACACGTGATCCATTCTTCTTCCGTTAAAACTTGATTGACCCCATATAATTCTAAAATTTTTTCTCTTACTTCGTTTGATAATGGTTGCTCGGCAGTCATTTCAATTATGATCATACTACCTTCTCTTTTTAAAACTCTTACTAACTCTTTTAAAGTCTCTGGTATATTTGTAAATGAAATAACCGATTCAGATAGTACAAAATCAAAGGTTTCATCAGCGAATTTCATTTTTTGTACATCACCTAAAACGGTTTTAATATTAAGCCCTTCGTTCACAAATCTTTTTTTGGCTTTCTCCACCATCATTGAATTTATGTCGATTGCTGTTACACTACATCCAAACTTTTCTGTTAAATAAGATGCGGTTTGTCCTGTACCGCAACCCATATCTAGTACACTAAAATGCGGTTCAATTTTTTCTTTTTCAAAAATAGATTGAGTTAGCGCAAAACCACCAGGATGTGCACCACCAATACCGAAATAGGCAAGTAAATCTAAATATTGATTCATCAAATAACCCCTCTACAATAAGATACTGTTATTGTATGCGAATGAGGGAAGCTTCAAAGTGTACGAAAACCTAGAAATATATGAAACTAGTCAATCAATGAAATACCTCTAAAAAATAAAAAAACTCCTCATTAGTTAACAAATAAAATTTGTTTAGACTATGAGGAGTATTTCATTTACCTTATCGATTTAAAGAAATTGATATGGTATGGGGAAATCATTGTAATCCCCCAAAAAGTTCATGCTATTAATCATTTTCAAATACTCTTTTTGAGTATAGTTGAATAATATATAACATTGTGGCGACAATCAGTAATTTTACAGAACTAGGATGGTATTTCGACTTTTACAGTCGTCATAAAGCGCATTGCCCTACTTATTGCAGTAGGTACAACAGATGCATGATTTTCATCTTCTGCTTTATAAAAAGAAATATTGTTCATAAATCTTGGTTGAAGTAATTCGTGCATCTTTTCCGAATCTTCAACCATAAATCCTTCTTCACTCCCAACAGCCACAAATAAGGGAGAAACTTTACAATCTTGATCATTTATAAATGATTGCGCTAAATTTTCTATTTCATATTGGTTCCACCAAATAGATGGACTAAATGCAATGTAACGGTCAAAATAATGCTTATTCATAAACAAAAGCCAGAGTACATAATACCCTGCAAGAGAGTGACCGAATATAATTTCATCACCATGGTTTGGAAATTTTTCATGTATTGCCGGTTTCAATTCTCTCATGAGAAATTGAGTAAATTTTGTTGCTCCTCCATTTTTACGAACCTTTCCCTTTTGCAATAAACGCTGGGGATATATATACACCTTCGCCGGTGCAGTAAAATCATAAAAGCGACGATCTCGCATATCCTCACCATGCTCAATACTTACGACAATTGCCGGACAAACCTTTGTCTTGGGTGAATTTAAACATTGCAATTTAATCGTTTGATTGGCAAATGTAAAATATGAACTACCATCTAAAATATAATAAATAGGCAACTGATCTGAATTTTTTACATTCTCAGGAATATAAATTTGAACAGTATACGTATAATCTGCACACGTAGAATGTATTTTAAAAGTCTCTATACTTGGGGCCATTTATAATCCTCCTAAGCCTTAGTCTTAATTAGTAAATAAAGAAAATACGGAATACCGATGATAGATACAACTATCCCAACTGATAATTCTAAAGGTGCAAATACCGTTTTGCCGATAAAATCTGCGAAAATTAAAAGAAAAGCTCCCATTAATGCACTAATAATGACAACAGAGCGGTGATGATTTCCAACAAGCTGTTTTGCGATATGAGGAGCCATTAGGCCGATAAACCCAATGCTTCCCGAAACAGATACACAAGCACTTACTAAACCAACACTTGCAATCATTAACTTTCTTTTTTCGCTCTCTGTTTTAATCCCTAAACTGATCATATTCTCTTCCCCTAGTTGGAAGTAATCTAAGAGATGCGCTTTATAAAAAATATAGATAGCCAAAATGACTGCCAATGGTAAAATTATCCAAATAAACATCCAATCAGCATTATAAATGGAACCATTCATCCAAACTGCTGCCGCTTCAAAATCAGATGCATTCATCTTTAAAGAAAAGAATAATGACAATGCACTAAAACCACTGTTAATCGCGATTCCTGTTAAAATGAGCCTTTGCATATCAAGTCGTTTTTGTTTATAAGCGAATGAGAATATAATAGCAGCTGCTAATCCTCCTCCAACAAAACCGAAAATAGGCATCATCATAACAGCTAGCCAGTTCTGAATATCTGCCTGAACTACTTGAATTTGAAAGAAAAACATAAACAATACAATAGCTGTCCCTGCTCCTGCATTTATGCCTAGAATCCCTGGATCTGCCAATGGGTTTCTCGTAATCCCTTGTAATACAACACCAGCAAGAGCTAATCCTACTCCTACGATGGCCGCAATAATAATGCGTGGTAACCTAAATTCAAAAATAACTAGTTTAAACCGTTCATCATCTTCAAATCCTAAAATTGTTTTTAAAACATCTTTTACACTAATATCAAAGACGCCATTTGTAATATGTATATAGCTTGCAAGAGCAATGCAACCTAGCAACAATACTGCTATTAGAGATGTTGTAAGTTTTTTATGCCGCATGTTTCCCACCTCCATGCGTACGAATTAAATATAAGAAAAATGGTACACCAATCAATGATGTAACTACTCCAATTGGCGTTTCAAACGGAAAGTTTATATAGCGACTAATTAAGTCACATAAAGATAAATACATCGCACCTAAAAGTGCTGAGAAAGGAATAATTCTACGATAATCTACTCCTACTAAAAAGCGAGTAATATGCGGAATTACTAATCCAACAAATCCAATTTTACCAACAAGAGCTACTGCTGTTCCCGTTAAACAAACCACAGCTATCATGCAAATGATTTTGATCCATTTCGTATTTTGCCCTAAACCTGTAGCTATATCTTCTCCTAATGATGTTATCGTAATAGATTTAGAACTAGCTATTGCAAGTATTAAGCCAAGAACGCCAAATGGAATGGAAATGATCAATAATTTAGGATCGACCATATGAATTTTAGTATTATACCAAGAACTAATAGATTGAGATGCTTGAAAATACATTGCAATCGCTGTCGCTATACTACTTAGAAAAGTACCTATAACTGTCCCTATAATCGCTAGTCTAACTGGTGACAATCCATTCCGAATAAGCGACCCAAATCCAAAAACAAGCCCTGCGCCTAAAGCAGAACCTAGCATTGAAAGTAAGATTAATTGGTAATTCGCAAGTCCAGGTAAAAAAATCATTGCTAATGTAATAACAAAAGCTGAGCCATCATTCACGCCCATTAATGATGGAGACGCAAGATAATTCCTTGTAATCCCTTGCATAATTGCACCAGCGACTGCTAAAAATGCTCCAACAATCGCTACTGCTACAGCTCTTGGAAGTCTACTCGTCCAAATTATTTGGTGATTTACATTTGTTGCATCATAGTTTATGATTGCCTGCCAAACCGTTGACAAAGGAATATCCTTTGTACCTAGTATGATAGAAACAATCATAACAGCTATGATTAAAACTGGTGATACAAAAGAAATAACAATTGCATTCCAGCGCTGTTTATTCATTGTGACACCTCATTTATATAAAAAGAATACACTTTCAAAAATATAGTGTTTTAATAATGAGAAAAAGAGCAGATGGACGAGAAAAATAGATTCTCTCCAACTGCTTTGTTGATAAAATGGACAAATCAAACTAAGCTTTTAAGATACGTTTGGGTCAATTGACTGAAAAGCATTAGGCTATTCGCTTTTTCAAACTTACTATTTTAGAAGGTCTTTAGAGATTGCATCTAAAAATCTTGTTTTAGACCAAGCTGTTCCTCCTTGTGCTGAAGGAGAAATACTATTGACAAATACTTTGTCATTTTTAGCAGCATTTACACTTTTGAAGATATCATTTTTTAATACTTCATCTAATGCTTTTGGTGTTTTAGTATTTTCCGATTCGTCAAATTGAAGGAAGATCACATCAGGATTGATTTTTGATAATGTTTCGTATGATAATTCCATTTGTGTTTTTGCATCTGCTATTTCTTTTGGTACCTCAAGTCCTAAATCATCATATAAAACAGGATTTAAATAAAGAGAAGGGCCATAAGCCATCATGGTACCACGAACACGGATAATCATTACTTTTTTATCTTTTAGTTCTTTAACCGCTTTATCTTTTAATTCAGCTACTTTTGTTTCATAATCACTAATTACTTTATCCGCTTGGTTTTCTTTACCTGTCAATTGACCTAATAATTGCAAGTTTTCACGCCATTTTTCTGCAACAAAAGTGTATGGGAAGGTTGTTGCCACTTTATCATATTTAGCTAATTTTTTTGCATCCATTTTATCAGAAGCTAAAATGACATCTGGTTCAAGCTTTAGCATAGCTTCTGCATTTGGTTCAAATTTATTTCCCACAACAGTCGCTCCATCAAAGTCATCTTTAAGATATTCTGGCATATCGTTTCCGGCTATTGAAACAACACCTGTTGGCTTGACACCAAGAACTGCAGCATCTTCCATAGATTCTAAACTTGCTGCGATAATATTATCTGTTTTAGCTGGCACTGTATATTCCTTACCAAGGTATGTAATTTGTTTTGTAGTAGATTCCTTGTCAGCACTTGCACTACTTTCCGATACTTTTGTATCATTTGATTTTTTTGTATCACTGTTTGAATTGCATCCTGTTGCAATTGCTAAAGAAAGTAAAGCAACCGCTCCTAATTTCCAATATTTCCCCATATTGATCCTCCTAGTAAATTATAAATTTTCATTTATTGATAATGATTATCATTGCCGATTATTAATTTACCAAAAAGATTAGAAAATGAGAATGGACAAAATGTTTTTTCGCATGGACTTTTGCCGATTTATGTAATCTCTCTGCGATATGCTGTCGGAGATACACCTACATATTTTTTAAATATTCTACTAAAGTAAAATGGATCATCATAGCTTAATTGAAAGGCAATTACTGCTATGGAAAGATCACTCTGACGAAGCATCTCTTTTGCCTCTTTCATCCTTAATTCGATGATATAATTTGATGGATTTAACCCAGTATGTCGTTCAAATAATTCTGTAAAACGACGTCTATTTATTTTAAAACGCTTTGAAATTTCTGCTACTGAAATTTTCTCTGTATAATGTTGATGCATAAAATCCACCGCTTGTTCAATTACTGTGTCCCTATCGGATTTACTGTTTCGTTTTGCACCCTGCACTAGTTCTTCAATAATTTGATGGAACAATGTTCTCGCCGTAATTTTAGAGATGGGACCTGGAACAGAATACGCCTTTATTAACTCTTTAATATATCGAGTAATTCTTGTTTGATTGTCCACTTTTAAAGAAAAATGTTGATGATAAAGCTGATATACTTCCTTCTCTTTAGCTGGGATTTCATAATGTAATACCACATACCTCCAAATTTTCTTGCTTGAATTATCTACTTTTATACTCATTTGGGGCCCTGCATGGACGATTGTACCTATCCCCATTGCAAAGGTTTGATTATTCAATGTAAAATTTGCACTTCCTTGCAAAGGGATAATAAGACCACACATTCCAGGTGCTGTCCTACGTCCTACATCACTCTTACCTGGATTTAAATTGGCAACAAATATATTGGAAAAAGATACAGATGCATTTGCATAATAATTTATAATCTCATTTAATGAAATGTCCATTTTTCTATTCTCACCCACAATTGAAAACGATTATCAATTAACATGGTAATATGTAGAAAGTGAATTGTAAAGATTTTTTAAAGGAAAACTGCTATTAATGCTACTATAAAAAAATGCACCACCGTTTGATTTTTTATCAATCGGGGTGCATTTCATGTTCATGAATTTTCTCTACTTATATTATTTTTAAATGTTTTTTAATGTTCATGATGATGACTATGTCTTTCTTCTAATTTACAAAGGATTGTATTATCATGTTTGTGTCGGTCATTTTCTAATTGAACTGTCATATGCCCTATCCCTAAGTGCAATAATTTATGTTCGAGTTCTTGTAAAATAATTTGGCTATCTTTTACTGTAAGCTTTCCATCTACAACTACATGGCAAGAAAGTGCATTTTGACCACTTGTAATACTCCATATGTGTAAATCATGAATAGCAAGTATGCCCTCCGTTGTTTGGAAAGTACTAATAATATCATCTGTCTCAACATTCGAAGGCGTCCCTTCCATCAACACATGTATAGAAGCTTTCGTAACACGCCATCCACTTGTTAAAACAAGTATTGCTACAATTATACTGGCAACCGGGTCTGCCCATTCCCAACCGAATAACATGATAAGAATAGCCGCGATAATTGCACCGACAGAGCCTAACATATCACTAATGACATGTAAAAAAGCGGCACGCATGTTCAAATTATCATGTGTATCACCACCACGCATTAAGATCCACGCAACAAGGATGTTTACCAATAAACCGATTATTGCAATGATAAGCATACCACTTGAAGCAATTTCCTGTGGTTTCGTAAAGCGTTGTATTGCTTCTACACATATAAAAATAGCTATTAAAATTAATGTCACACCATTGAAAACAGCTGCTAAAATTTCAAAGCGTTTATATCCATACGTATTTCTATTATTAGCCACCTTCTCACTTATCGTAAAGGCTAATACACCCACCCCAAGTGCAATGGCATCACTTAACATATGCCCCGCATCAGATAACAGTGCTAGGCTGTTTGTGTAAAGACCACCTACAACTTCAACTATCATATAAGATGTAATAATTATGAAAGCTATCATTAAGGTCTTTTTGTTTGCACCATGTGTATGATCATGACTGTGACCGTGCTCATGTGAATGTCCCATTATTCATTTCACCTCTAATTATGTTTCGCATGCTCAATCGTTTGTTGTAGAATGGCCATGACATGCGCATCATCTTGTGAATAAAAAACTGTCGTCCCTTCGCGACGGAATTTCACTAATCTTAAATTTTTCAAAAAACTTAATTGATGAGAAACAGTAGACTGTTTTAAATTTAACTTCTCACCAAGTTCACTAACAGAACATTCTTTTTTACTCAATAAGTTTAAAATACGAATTCGAGTTGGATCACTGATTGCTTTAAATGTTTGAGATACTAAAAATAAAATTTCTTCATCTAAATCTTCATTATTGAATGAAATTTGTTCCTCAATCACGTGAACGCCCCCTTTTTTAATGTTCTTAGATTCTTTATATGATTAGTTGTTCATATATACATATTATATGTACGATGAATTGAAAAAGTCAAAACAATTGAATAAAAAACAAAAAGCCACGATATAGCTTTTTATAGCTAGTATCGAAGCTTTTTATGATTGATGATCTTCCTCGTCCTTAGTAAAGTGTGCATCGAACAGTAATGGGGTGCGTTCTAATTGGTCTATAAATGAGCGACTTTTAAAGCGCATACCCGTTTGTTCTTCATATATAGTCGTAACAATTTTACGGATAAATTTCTTTGTTTCTTTTTTTAAAGTTAGCTTACCAATTTGGTCTATTGGTACACTATAGAACATCCTTATAAGCTTTAGCTGTGTTGGTGTTAAACGGATAAGATATGGATCTCGTTGGAAGCAACGGTGGCATAGGAAACCTCCCTGTGTAAACGAAAACGCAAATTCTCCTTCAACTGAACCACAACTTGCACATGCATGTAGAATAGGCTGTACGCCTGTGTAAGGTAACATTTTCCACTCTACGAACATGGCAATTGCTTCTGGATCATATCCTTCTTCTATTGCATGTAGTGCTTGTGTTAATACATCAAATGCATAGGGTTCTGGTTTTTCAGATTCTACTAAACGATCAATAATTTCAACAACATAGCTAGCGTATGCTGTTGCTACAATATCTTCTTGAATATGCCGCATAGATTCTAAAGGTTCCCCTTGTTGCAATGTCCCCATGCCACGGCCTTGTTGAATCATAAAAGTACCATGTACAAAGGGTTGGCTAATCGCAGCTAAACGGCTAGACGGTTTTTTTGCTCCTCTAGCCATTGCTGCAACTTTGCCAACCTCTCTTGTCATTAGTGTGACGACTTTATTTGTTTCGCCATACGGTCGTGTTTTTAAGACAATGCCTTCCCATTTATTCAGCAATTGTCTTCACTTCCTATTTCCTAGTATTCATCATCACGGTATCCATAATCACGAAGTTGTGATGCACGGTCACGCCAGTCTTTTTGTACTTTGACCCAAAGTTCTAAATAGACTTTACTTCCAAGTAATGTTTCAATGTCTTTACGAGCACGTGTACCAATTTCTTTTAACAAGGCACCACGTTTACCAATGACGATTCCTTTTTGTGAATCACGTTCAACAATAATAGAAGCATTGATGCGTACTAAGTCCTTATTTTCATCTTTTGCAATTTTTTCAATTTCAACAGCTATAGAATGTGGTACTTCATCGCGTGTTAAATGCAATACCTTCTCACGTATTAACTCTGCAATTATAAATCGTTCAGGATGGTCTGTTACTTGATCTGCTGGGTAATATTGTGGGCCTTCTGGTAAGTACTTTTTCAATGTATCAAGTAGTTGTTGTACATTGTTCCCTTGTAGTGCTGAAATAGGTACAATTTCTGCAAATTCGAATTCTGCTTTATACGAATCGATAATATTCAAAAGCTCATCAGGATGCACTGCATCTATTTTATTGACTACTAAAAAGACAGGTGTTTTCGTGCCTTTTAGCATTTCCATTACATATTTGTCACCTGCGCCAAGTTTTTGAGTCGCATTTACCATGAACATAATAGCTTCAACTTCACGCAAAGCATTTTTAGATACTTTTAACATGAATTCGCCTAGTTTATGTTTTGGTTTATGAATTCCTGGTGTATCAATGAAAATCATTTGAGCATCATCTGTTGTATAAACACCTTGAACTTTGTTTCGAGTAGTTTGTGGTTTGTCACTCATGATTGCGATTTTTTGTCCGATGACATTATTTAAAAATGTAGATTTTCCTACGTTTGGACGTCCAACAATTGTGACAAATCCTGATTTAAAAACTTTATTTTCCTGCATTCAATAAATCCTCCGGTGAAAATGCGCCTGGTAACAACTCTTTTACAGTTGTTTCTTGCACATCGCCTTTCATATTTGTTAAGTAAACTGGCATATTCGGTGCACAAAACTCTGAAATAACTTGTCGACATGCTCCGCATGGTGAACAAGGACCTTCTGTATCTGCAACAATTGCAATTGCAGCAAAATCTCTTTCACCCTCAGAAACAGCTTTGAACATTGCAGTACGTTCAGCACAGTTAGTCATAGAATAACCAGAGTTTTCAATATTACAGCCTTTAAATACTTTGCCGTCAGTTGTTAACAGCGCTGCTCCTACTTTAAATTTTGAATATGGAACATAAGCTTTTTCGCGGCCTTCTTTTGCAAGTTCTATTAACTGTTCTTTTTCCATTTCATACACCTCAATCCCATAAATTTATCCATTTCGGTATAAAGATAAGTATACCGATTATAACACTTGCACAAGCAAAAACAAGCACAGCCCCTGCTGCTATATCTTTTGCAGCCTTTGCTAATGGGTGTATTCCAGGAGAAGCAAGGTCAACAACCCTCTCAATAGCTGTATTCATCATTTCAAGTGACAGCATAATAGCCATCACAACGATTAATATAATCCATTCTAGCTGAGATAGGCCTGTAAATACACCTGCTACTACAACAATAAACACCATCATTAAGTCAAAACGAAAATTTTGTTCGACCATTACTTGTTTAATGCCTTCAATCGCATATTTAAAGGAATGTAAAAACTTACGCACGATCATTATTTTCACGAGATAATCCATAGGATTCTAATATCTCATCTTGTTTTCCAAACATCACTTTTTCATCTTCAGGAACCATATGATCATAGCCAAGAACATGTAGAAAACCATGTACAGCTAGAAAACCAAGTTCACGTTCAAATGAATGGCCGTATTCTTCTGCTTGTTCTCTTGTACGATCAATTGAAATAATGACATCGCCTAAAATACGTGGCATTCCTTCTGCAATAATAGGTGTTTCACCTTCGCCCACTTCTTCAAGAGCAAAAGAAATAACATCTGTTGGCGCATCTTTGTGGCGGTACTCTCGGTTAATCTTATGGATTTCTTCGTTAGTGACGAAAGTAATGGAGATTTCTGTACCATCTTCAATATTTTCAATCTTCGCTGCATGTTGCAAAAGATTTTCCACTAATGCAATATCAGATTCCTTTACTTTTCCTGTTTCATCTAAAAAATCAATATTCAAACTCATTTTATGCCTCCTAGGCTTATTTTGGCTTCGGATATTCGATACGTGAATGGAAGGTTCCATTTAAAGTTTCACAAAAAACGCGTTCAGCCGTTTTCAGTTCACGGATAGAAAGATCACATTCATCAAACTGTCCGTCTAGCAATTTATCTTGTACGATATTGTGAACAAGCTGTCTGATACCTTCCGATGTTGGATTCTTCATCGAGCGTACAGCAGCTTCTACACTATCTGCTACACTTATTATAGCAATTTCTTTCGTTTGTGGCTTAGGTCCAGCATAACGAAATGCTGATTCCTCCACATCTGGGTTATTTTCTTTCTCTTTAAAGTAAAAGAATTTCACCAAGCTTGTACCATGATGTTGTCTTGCAATATCTACAATTTCCTTTGGCATTTTATGCTGCTCTAATATTTTAACACCATCTTCCACATGTGCAATAATTATATCTTTACTTGTATTCGGTGGGAGCTGATCATGTGGGTTAATACCTGACATTTGATTTTCCACAAAAAAGCCTGGCCTTTTTGTCTTTCCAATATCATGATAATAACAACCTACTCGAGCTAGTAAGCCATCAGCTCCAATTGCTTCACAAGCAGCGTCTGCTAAATTTGCTACCATCACACTATGATGATAAGTACCAGGTGTTTCTACTAAAATCTTCTTTAATAATGGATGATTTGGATTAGATAGTTCAATCAAGCGATACGTAGATAACAATCCAAATGCTGATTCAATGAAAGGAAGTAATCCAAGCATCAATGCTCCCGATAAAATAGCTGAAACAATTGCTGCTAATAAATAGTAAGCTAATTCTCTTACCTCGTAATTGGACTGAGATAAAAGCAAATAAAATGCGATAAAGGCAATATTTACTGCAGCTACATATAAGCTTGTTGTCATCACACTAGATCTCTTCTTGGCATTTCGCATAAAATAAATACTAGCAAATCCGCTGAAGATAATATATAGAGATACTTCCATTTGCATAACAGAAGAATAACCTTCTTGGAAGACAATTCCTCCAACAGCTGCTGTCATAATAGTGGTCAGCAATGCAATACGTTCGTTCACCAAAACTCGAATAAGCATAGGTACGACTGCCGCCGGGAATAGAAAACCAATTGTCACATCAAAGTCACTCGAAACTAAATTTAATAATTCCATCACAATGATAGAAGTTAAATATACAATCATTGTAATAATTAAATTACGTGTTTTTAACTTTTTATCAGCTTTCCAATTATAAAATGCTACATAAAAGAAAGCCATTTGTAAGAAGATAAAAAGCCCTAATCCAACAATCGGTTTCTTAGATTGCTGATTTGACAGCATCCCTGTTATTTCCAATTGGTGATATACTTCTCTATCAATCAGTTGTCCTTCTTGTACAATAATTTGACCTTGTAGAATTCTTGTTGGGTCGACATTTGCCTTTTCTTGCTCAATTCTTTCTTTCGTTAACTTATTATCCTTTTTTTCAGTCTCTACAATAGATGTTCTGGCTAATGTTATAGCAATAGATTGAATACTTTCAGGTATTGTATAACTTCCTCGAACTATTTTTTCTACACTTGCTTTTTCATCTGATACTTGTTCTTGACGAATAGGCTCCGATAAAGATTTAGTGATAATAGAAGTCAGAGTATCTCTTGTTTTAATAAGATCTTCTTCATTTTGCGCGAGTAATGTTGATATTTCTTGACCAGTTAATCGAACAGTTTGTCCATTTGTACTAATCTCATCTAGTTTATTTCTTAAATTTTTTATCTGTTCTTCCTTTTCTATGTCTTTTTTAGATTTGCTCTTTTCTTTATTAATCGTCTTTTGAACTTCAATTATGTAATCAAATGTAGAACTAATAATTGCTGCTTGGTTTTTAGCAATATCAGGCGAAAAAGTATAAACAGGCTTAACTTCGCTAGCAATTTTTTCTCTGTCACTTTCCGTTTTTTCCGTATCTTCTATTGTTTTGGTGGAGCGAATTGTTTCAGGTGACAATTGGAATAATTTAATGTCATATTGCTCCCCTTCAATATCCTTGACCATTAAGAAAAATTGTATGATTCCCGTTAGAAATAATAAACTTGCTAGTAATAAGGGGAAACGTACATATTGGTTGAGTGTTTTTATGATATTAATCATCTCGTCACCTCCTCTTCTTATCATACCAATAGAAAAGAGATTTTCCATCATTATTTTATAGAATATTAGTAAAATTATTTTATTTATCCTTTAAATGGAAAGTTCTATGTACGGTTCAATCACTATTATAGGTGGCTTTTTATTTTTTAAGAAATGCAAAAAATCAGAGATACAATTGCACCTCTGATTTCATGCTATTTTTGTTGTTCGTATGCTTGAATTATTTTTGCAACAAGCGGATGTCGGACAACATCACCTTGTTCTAAAATTCTGAATTCAATATTTTTAACGTGGCGCAACGTTTTTTCTGCACTAATTAGACCTGATTTTGCTCCATGTGGTAAGTCAATTTGTGTTTCATCACCAGTAATCACCATTTTAGATCCAAATCCTAATCGTGTTAAGAACATTTTCATCTGTGCTTCCGTTGTATTTTGTGCTTCATCGAGAATGACAAAAGCATCATCCAATGTTCTTCCACGCATGTACGCGAGTGGTGCGATTTCAATTGTTCCACGTTCAATCATACGTCCTGTTTGTTCTGCGCCTAATACATCATGTAACGCATCATATAACGGTCTTAAATATGGGTCAACTTTTTCTTTTAAATCTCCTGGTAAAAAGCCTAAACTTTCACCGGCTTCTACAGCTGGTCTTGTCAAGATTATTCGTTTTACTTGACTATTTTTTAAAGCTTGAACTGCCATCACAACAGCTAAGTATGTCTTCCCTGTTCCTGCTGGCCCAATACAAAATACTAGATCCTTATGGCGAATTGCTTGAATATACTGTCTTTGACCTATTGTTTTTGCTCGTATAGCTTTTCCTTTTGTATTCCGCGCAATAACTTCATCATAGAGCTCCGCAAAATATTCAATCGTTCCTGTTTTAGACATCTCAAGTGCAGAGACAACATCGCGCTGATTAATGTTAATACCTTTACGAATAACTTTTAATAATTGCTGTACTAATTGACTTGCGTGTTGTTTATTTTCTTCTTCTCCAACAATGACAATTGAATCACCGCGGGTAATCATCTGAATTTGGAAAGCTTCTTCGATTAATTTTAAATTGGCATCAGATATGCCCAGAAGCATGACTGCTTCGTTTGGATCTTGCATTTGTAATTGAATAGGTTGTTGTTCTGTCATGCTCAATCTCCTTGGTTAATCGCTTGTTTAATCGCAATATTTTCATTTACTAAAAACAATACTTTCCCCTTTACTGTATCATTATCAATTGTAACATTCAAAAGTTTTTCTTGTTTAACGACTGTTTTACGGGGTAATTTTTCTAAATACTTTTGATGCAATAGTGGTATCACAAAATCCTCCACTGATTTTTCATCGATTGTCACCTTCTTTTTAATCAATTCTTGTTGTATATAAACTTCCCCAATCATTGAAAACCATTTTGGAAGGTTTGCAACTTTCCATTCTTTTTCAGTCTTTTTTTCATTTGCCCAACGGAAATGATATGTTTTTTCCCCCATGGTTTGATAAGTAATCTCCTTGGGTAACGAAAACTCTGATTCTATCCAATAATCAGCATAAACTTCACCTTCTGCTCCATAAATGATATCCTTTTCACCACGTTTTAAAATTCCAGTTACTAATAATTGTCCATTTTTTACAGCATCATTTTCTTCTACTACTCGTTCACCTTTCGATAAATTAAAATGAGTAACAACACCATTTTTTTTAGCAATTAAATTTCCTTTAATAGGGTCATTAATGACTTCATTTTCAATAATAGGTGCAGCCAGAGGTTCAAATATTATTCTGCTCCCTCTGCGATGGATGTGTACCCAAGATAAATCACGATGCTTTGTCAATATATTCTGCCTAATTATAGTGTCATCAGGTTTATCCCTTTTCAGAAATGGTCCTGCAAGATGCATTTCATGTAATGTTTCAAATAATTCATCCGTCTGTTCAGGTGTAGCATTTTCAACTGAAACTTGCCATATCCACTGTGAAAAGAAAAAAGGAATTGCGAATAATATCAGTAAACCGGCATAGACAATCCATTCTTTTCTTAAAACGTGGTCATCATCTAATGATTCAATGCGGAATGTAATACCATATTGATACCGTAGTTTCCTAATTATACGTAAATTTTTTCTAGTTGTATGGAATGATACTTCATTTTCTGTAGTGATAAGATGACGTAAGACAATATTATTTTTTGTTAAGGCAGTTAAAAAAGCTGGGACTCTTTTCGTTCGTTTAATACGAATGCGAACAATACGATATTCTCGACTTTTTTTCATACTTCCTAATCCTCTATTCTGGTTAGCTCAATTTTTTTTAAGTTTTCCATGTCAAGTGCTAAAAGCTCATCTCGAAGAAGCTTTACATGAAATGAATCTGCTTCAATTTTTATACGATAATCTTCATGTATAAAAATCATATGGTTATCTGCAATTGTCTCAAGCAATAAATCTCCTCTGATTCGCATATGCTGGAAGTTTTCAATTTCGACCAGAGGCATTACTTGAAATAGCCTTTTCGACATAAAAAACCTCCTCTCTTTTTAGCATATGCTTAAAGAGAGGAGGGCATGTTATCTTTTCGATTTAGGCGGGCCTAAAATTTCAGCCATAACCATTGCTTGAGCTAACTCATTTGGGGTTTGAGGAAATTTAAAGCTGTTGTTTGTTTGATTATTATCATCTTTTGCAACTTGCTTTTTTGTAACATTTTGAAGCATTTCAGAACGGTCATAAGAAGTGTGATTCAAATGTTCAAAAACATTTTTTTCAATATTTCTCTCTTGTTTCTGAATCATTTCATTTGCCTGTTTTCTCAACTCATCAGGCTGTGGAATCTTCTTTTCTACCTCTTGTATAACGTTCTTTGAAGCTTCAGTAAGCTTTCTACGCATTGTTTGCTCTATTTTCTTTGGCTCAGAGCGTTGGACTCTACGATTAACAGGTGGAGGCGTGTTGGATTGCTCTTCTTTGTTTTTTAAGAAATAGCCTATAAGTGAAGAGATGACGAGTAAAATAATCGCTTCCAAGTTACACCCTCCTTTCTTCGTTTAAGTTATTGTTCCTTAGTGTTGTTAGCGTCATGTCCATTTTGATTCATTTTACCAATTGAATCACGCATTCCTGTATCAGCTTGAATGTTTTTGTAATTCATATAATCCATAATACCGATATTACCTGTGCGTAAAGCTTCTGCCATCGCCATAGGAACTTCTGCTTCTGCTTCAACTACTTTTGCTTTCATTTCTTGTACCTTTGCAATCATCTCTTGTTCAGAAGCAACTGCCATTGCACGACGTTCTTCGGCTTTTGCCTGTGCAATATTTTTATCTGCTTGGGATTGTTCAATTTGAAGTTCTGCCCCAATGTTCTTGCCGATATCAACATCCGCAATATCGATGGAAAGAATTTCAAATGCTGTACCTGAGTCTAATCCTTTTGATAATACAGTTTGTGAAATGGAGTCTGGATTTTCAAGTACATCCGTATGGCTTTGTGAACTACCAATCGTACTGACAATCCCTTCACCTACACGGGCAACGATTGTTTCTTCACCGGCCCCACCGACTAAACGGTCAATATTTGCACGAACAGTTATACGTGCTTTTGCTTTCACTTCAATACCATTCATCGCAACACCAGCGATAAATGGTGTTTCGATAACTTTAGGGTTAACAGACATTTGTACTGCCTCTAAAACATCACGCCCTGCTAAATCGATTGCTGCACAACGTTCAAATGTTAGAGAAATATTCGCACGGTGAGCTGCTATTAATGCATTTACTACTCGATCGACATTACCACCTGCTAAATAGTGACTTTCTAATTGGTTAATAGTAACAGGTAAGCCTGCTTTATGTGCTTTGATCAAAGGATTAACAATTCTTGATGGGATAACCCGACGTAAACGCATCCCTATTAATGTGAAAATACTAATTTTAACACCTGCAGCTAATGCTGAAATCCATAATGCTACTGGCACAAAAGTAAATAGAATTACTAGCGCTAAAAAAGCAACAACAATTCCGATAATTGTAACGATGAAACTACCACTTAATGCTGTCATTGTTCTCCTCCTATACTTTATGAGACTCTCGTACGACTATACGAACGCCTTCTACTTTAATAATAGTGACTTTTTTATGAGCTTCAATATAGCCACCTTCTGATACGACATCAATGCGCTCATCTCCTAACATCGCTGTGCCAGAGGGACGAAGAGGTGTTGTCGTAATCGCTTCCAATCCTAACAAATCTGTACGACTCTTATTGGATATATATCCTTTTTCAGTATCCGTTGAATCCTTTAAAACCATTTTGTTTAGCATATTCAGTTTTTTACCAAAAAACTTCATCATAATCACCATTCCTAAAACTGCCATAATTAAAGCAGTCAATATTGCATATGCCATATGCGTCGTATCTGCTCCTGAACTCAACAAACTAATAATAATTGCAACAAACCCTATGATTCCTACAATACCACCAGGCAAGATCAGCTCCAGTAATAATAAAATAATACCAAATACCAGTATAAATATACTTTGCCAAGTTGCAAATCCTGTAATCATATGAATTACGTAAAAAATTAATAGCGCCAAGATGCTTATAATACCGCCAAATCCAAAATGTGGTTGAAATAACTGAAAGACAATACCGATACTAGCTATACAAAGTAAAATGGCTACAACAAAAGGATGCGTCATCCACAGTAACATGCCATCTGTCGTATGAGTTGTTAAGTTGTCACTGGCATAACTTGGACTAGAAACATAAAACACTAAGAACATTGCAATAATCAATATTTTTGTTTTCTGCATTCTCCTTTACATTTACCCCTCCTCCGTCTAAAAACCTATCATTATAGTATACGGATAAATCCACAATAAGTTTCATTTATGCCTTTTTAGAATTTCTAATAGCATGAATGGACAACCGTACAAGAATTATTAAACTTAAGAATAACCCCAAGAACGAAGCCGTATTTAGATAAATGGCAGAAGCCGAATTGATGAATTGTGAAATGGCCAATAAAGATACGGAAATAATGCCAATTGTTATACCGACGATTAACAACATAAAATAGGATAGCCATTGGTTGACAAATGTGCTACTGGCTTTCTCCGAAAAAACATCTAACTTAACGGTTACTTTGCCTTTTTCTATGGTCTCTGCCATATTTTCAAATCGTCTTGGTAAATCTCTTAAAGAAGGTAATAACATGATCAATTCTTGTTCTAACAGAGCTTTTGTTTCTCTAATATTTGAAACAGGTAGGAATTTGCTTTTGTTGTCTGAAGTAAATAGTTTTGCTTCGGAAAACAAATCGAAATCTGTATCTAAAAAATTCAACGTCCCCTCCAAAGTAATTAGCGCTCGTAATGCTACACCTACCATTGGATATAGACGTAACTCATGCTTCTGCATAATGGTAAAAAGAGATTGAACAAGTTCTTCTGCAGAAATTCGATCTAAATAAGAAAGTTTAATAAGCAATTGGCTAATTGCTTGTAAAAGATTTTCCTCATGATTGATTTTATCATCTTGAACTAATTTATTTACTCCTTCAAGTACTACTTTAGGATCATTCCGCTCAATACCGATAAACATCGTGCGTAAGCCTTGTTGTTGTATCGGTCCAATTCTTCCTACAGCACCAAAATCTAAGAAACAAGCTTGACCAGTTTCCTCAAGTACATAAATATTCCCAGGGTGTGGATCTGCATGGAAAACGCCCGCTACGAGCAACTGATGTAAGAATGTAAAGTAAATGGAGCGCAATAATTCTTTCTCTTCAATTTTATGTTGTTTAAGTAGTAATGCGCTATCTTTTATACTTACCCCTTGTATGAACTCTATAACTAAAATCATTCGATTACTATACTCTTTATAAATTTTAGGAATTTTTACAATCTTTTTGTTTTTGCCTAATGAATTTGTTATTTGTTCCATATTTCTAGCTTCAATTTCAAAATTAATCTCTTCACGAAGATTATCAGCAAAACCTTTTGCTAGTTGAAATATGCCAAGATTTTCAGCCCAAGAAGATTCTTCTGAAAGCCAATTCGCAAAATGCAGAAGAATATCTAAATCTTGATTCATAACTGATACTACTTCTGGGCGTAATATTTTTACTATCACTTCATCACCATTAGCTTTTAACTGCGCTCTATGTACTTGACCAATTGAACCTGCTGCTAGTGGTTCGTCATCAAAATATTTAAAAATATCCTCTAAAGGTTGTGATAGATTTTCTGATAATTGTTCATGTATTTGCTCTGTTGTCATTGGTTTAACAAATTGCTGTAATTTTGATAATTCTAAAATATATGCAGAAGGAAGGATATCTTTTCGAGTTGATAATACTTGACCAAACTTGATAAAGATTCCACCGCAATCTTCTAATGTTTTTCGTAAGATACTCGCAAGAAAACGGTCATTTTCATATGTCCTTTTATAGCTTAAAGTCCGTCCAATACCTTGTCGAAAGGCAATTCTGAAAACTTGAGAAAGGCGTCTTTGTCTTCTCCAACTACCGCGTAATCTAGTTATTATATTTTGGTTTCCTGTTAATCGTTCTCCTCGCTCTCCTAATTTAATCGGATCAAATAATTCTAGGATTAAGTAAAACAACATGGCGATTAACAACATACTTCCAATCCAAACAAGTGTACTGATATTTGTGACTTCTTGAATCATATCTTCTTTCGGAAAATCTGTATGACGCAAATACGAGTACCAATAAACAAATGTCGTAAATACAACGCTTAGCGTAGCTGATAATACCTTTTTGATAAAATTAAGCTTTGTCCCAATAAGACGCCCACTAACGAAATAGATCAGCAATCCTATTCCTATCAGTTGTAAAGCTGTCCATAAATAATGCATGGAATCACCTTCGCATAATAATTTCGTTACTTCTATTAAACCACAATACATTTGGTAAGGCTTGTAAAAACATTGGTTCTTTGTCAAATGTGGTGGTGTTTAA